>JASFTE010000163.1:0-8710 GCA_050114035.1 Armatimonadota bacterium
AGCACGAGCGCAGCCCCAAGGTCCGCTACGACTACCGCCGCGCCCTGAACCTGCTGTTCGTGGAATCGTTCTCGAAACAATGCTACGACTGGTGCGAGGCGGCGGGGATCGCGCTCACCGGTCACTACCTGGCCGAGGACACACTCGAGGCACAGCTCTGCACCGGCGGGGCGACCATGCCGCACTACGAATACCAGCAGATGCCCGGCATCGACTTCCTGCGGTTGCGCCTCGATCACGAACTGACGCTGAAGCAAGTCAGCTCCGCCTCACGACAGCTCGGCCGGACGCAGGTGCTCAGTGAGCTGTTCGGCGTGACCGGCCACCAGTGCACCTTCGAGGACCAGAAGTGGATGGGCGACTACCACCTGGTCATGGGCGTCACGTTCTTCTGCCAGCACCTGACGCTGTACTCCATGCGCGGCGAGCGCAAGCGCGACTACCCGCCCACCATCAGCTACCACAACGCCTACTGGCCTCACTATGGCCAGCTCAATGACTACTTCTCCCGGCTCGGGTACGCCCTCAGCCAGGGAACGGCGATGGCCGACATTCTGCTGCTGCACCCCATCGGAAGCGCCTACGTGGCCTACGCCCCCGGCCACGGGCAGCCGGATCTCCCGACTCCGGACAACGAGACGATCCAGGCACTCGACGGCGACCTCCTGCGACTCCTGCAGAGCATGATGCAACTGCATCGTGACTTCGACCTCGGCGACGAGGAGCTCATGGAGCGGCACGCCGACGTTGAGCGCAATGCGCTCCGCGTCGGCGAGATGCGGTACCGCGTCGTGGTCGTGCCCCCGAGCATCACGTGGCGGGGCTCGACGGTGTCGCTGTTGAGGCGCTTCGCCGACGTCGGTCAGATCATAGTCGTCGGCGAGACGCCCACCATGGTTGACGCGGAGGCGAGCGACGAGTTCGAGGCGCTTCTGGCGCATGAGAACGTCACCGCCGTGGGCAACGACAAGCAGGAGCTCGAGGCGGCTATTGGCACCGTGCATGAGCGCGACATCAGCCTGGCCGATCCCGACGGGAACGAGCTGCCCAGGCTGCTGTACATGCACCGGCGGGTGAACGGCAAGGACGTGTACTTCGTCGCGAACACGAGCCGTACGGAGACCGTGAATGCAAGGGCAACGCTCCGTGGGAGTGGCGATGTGGTGCTGTACGACCCGATGCTGGACGAGCGCCGCTTCCTGCCGTCGGAGCGTGATGGCGAGTGCCGCGTCTGCGATCTCGCCCTGCCGCCCGTCGGATCATGCCTCTTGATGGTGGGCTCGGACGCGACGGGGCTGTCCGACCATGGGTGGCCCGAGGAGCCGGACCAGGCCGTCGTGCTGCCGGACACGTGGCAGCACGAGCGTATCGGTCCCAACAGCCTCACGCTCGACATGGCCTCCGTGGAGGCCGACGGCATCGATCCGGACGAGAGGGTCGTCTACCGGGTCCGCCGCGACCTGCATCGCGAGTACGGCTTCCAGGAGTTTGTCGGCCTACAGCCGTGGCGCGTCGTCGCCATGGGCGCCGAGACCAACAGCGGCAGGCAGGTGAAGCTGCGGTTCGCCTTCGAGTCACGCATCCACGGCGCCGGGCGGGACATCGCCGTGGTCATTGAGGACGGGATGGGCGACAGCCTGGCTGTGAACGGGGAACCGGTCGGCCTGGACACGAACGAGTGGCACTGGGACGTGCACTTCAGAAGGGTGCCCATCGCCGAGCACATCAGAGCCGGAGCCAACGTCATCGAGATCACGTACGACTCCTACGACTTCCTCAACGAAGTGGAGGAGATATACCTCGTGGGCGACTTCGGCGTGGCGATGGTGACGCCGGAGAAGGCGTCGCTCATCGAGGAGCCCGACCATCTGCGCTCCGGGGATTGGGTCGAGCAGGGCTATCCGTTCTTCGCCGGGAGGATGCTGTATCGGCAGAGCTTCGAGCGGCCCGCCGGGGCCACAATGCGCACGCGCCTCGCGCTCGGCGAGCCCTCCGGCTCATGCTTCGTCGTGCGTGTCAATGGCGTCGAGTGCGGCTTCCTGGCATCGGAGCCGTGGCACGTGGAGATAACCGACGCGCTGCGGGACGGCACCAACGAGGTCGAGATCGAGGTGGTCTCCACGCTGCGGAATACGTTTGGCCCGCTGCACCTGAAGGAGCAGATCCCTTGGGTCGGCCCCTCGGAGTTCGTGAACGACCGCAATTGGGAGCCGACGTACCACTTCCACCCCTACGGACTGCTCGAGGGGGCCACGCTCGAGTTCATCGCCCCGTGACCGTGACGGCGGCCGGCGAAGGCGTCACCGCGGCTCGTACCACTTGAGCGCGACCCAGGCTGCCTGCTCCTCGACGCCCAACGCGCCGGGGGCCGACGGGGGCTTGCCCGGTGCCATGGTGACCTGTTCGCCTTCGCCGACGGTGGCCACCTCCCCCTGCGCCCGCGCCGTGACCTGGCCCTCAGCGACGGAGACGACCGTGCCGCCCTCCTTGCTGGTGCGAACCGCGAACGTGCCCTTGCTGGCGAACGCTGAGCCCTGTGGTGTGCCGACCACGAAGTTGAGCGCCTCCCGTTTCACCGACGCGACGCGGCACCAGATCCGACCGGCCCACAACACCAGCTTGTCCTCCCGCCGATCAACGGTCGTGTTCTCGTCCAGTTGGATGTCAATTCCGCCGGCGAGTCGTACCTGAGCGCGGGATTTCGGGCCCGTGCGGAGCAGGCTGCTCACCTCAAGCGCCGCCCCCCGGCGTGCCCGCTGCCATTGCTCGACCCCGGCGGCACGCGTCTCCACCTGACCCAGCGCGCTCACCAGGCCCAATGGCGGCGGCGGAGCCGTCCCTGTCGCCTCTGCGGAAGTCCCGGCCGCCCCCGCCCCCTCCGGCGAGGGGCGAGCCGACTCCGTCGTCTCCTCCGCACCCGGTGCCCTCTCGGTCGCCTCTGCAGGCGGCGCCGGCCCCTCCGGCGCCGGGCCTGCAGCGGTCGCCTTCTCCAAAGCCGCGCGCGCCTCGGGTGTCCCCATCCAGGTCAGCACCAGCTTGGCGGCCGGACGCGCCGTCTCTGAGCCCTCCGTGAGCGCCTTCGCGAGCGCCTGCACGGCCTCCCGGCTGCCGATGACGCCAATGGCCCAGGCGGAGGCCCACACGACTCTGGCCTCCTCGTGCTCGAGCGCCCGACTCAGTGGGATGAACGTGGGACGGCCGGCGATCTTGGCTCGCGCCCACGCGGCACACGCGGCGACGACCGGATCCTCGTCCCCGATGGCGTTCTGCAGCCCGCCCGTGGCCGTCTTCTGCCCGATCTGGCCCAGAGCCAGGGCGGCGCGCCATCGCACCTCCCAGCTCGGGTCGCTGAGGGCCGTGATGAGCTCGGCCACGGCCTCCCGCGCGCGCGCCCGGCCGAGCCCGACGATGGCGCCGCGCCGGTCCATCTCCTGATCGCTGCCCAGCATGGCCAGCAGTGCGGCGACGGCGCGTGGCTCGCGGATGAGTCCGAGCGCCTCCGCAGCCTTGGCTCGCACGTCCACGCTGACGTCCTTGAGCAACTGGATCAGCGGATCGACCGCGTCCTTGGCACGCATCCGCCCGAGAGCCTGCGCCGCGCCGGAGCGCACGGACGGGTTCTCGTTCTTGAGGGCTTCCAGGAGCTGCGGAAGCGCCTTCTCCTTCATCGCCGCCAGGGCCTGAACGGCCAACTCCCGCCCCTCAGCTCCCCCGGGCGCCCTTGCTCCCAGAGCGAGCACTCTGAGGTAGTGCTCAGCGCCCCGCTCAGGCGCCTGTGCGGCCGCGGAGCCCACGACAATGAAGGCCACGACCAATGCAAGCACCGACCCTACTATCACTCGTCTCGACATCCCTGATACCTCCCCCTGGCCTGCCGGCGCGTCGGCAGGCGAGCGCTCTGTCCACATCGCAATCGCTACATACGAAACGACCGAGGGCGACGTATGTTCCCTTGGATGAGCGTCAAGGAGGCCGACAGCCATCCTGCGCCGAACCACGCAGCCTCAGTAGTGGCCGCGGAGACATCTGCAATACGGAGCGCCGAACATGAGACTGGCCCTCGGCATGTCCGAGTTCTCCGACGAGAACTTCCGCTTCGCGAAGCAATTGGGCGTCGATCACGTCAAGATCGACGCCAGCAGACTAATGGGACCGAGCCGGCGTGGCCCCCTCGGCGCGGAGAAGCTCCGGGCGCTGCAGGATCGGATCGGCTCCCACGGGCTCCGCATCGCCGTCGTGCTCCTGCCGCAGGGACGAGAGACGCAATACTGGAACGCCCGCCTCGGCCACTCCGGGCGGGATCAGGAGATCGAGGATGTCTGCGAGAGCATCCGGATGATCGGCGAAGCCGGCATTCCCGTGGTCGAGTACACGTGGAGCATTGTGGACGTGTGGGGGCACATGCCCGGCCCAAATACGTGGGGCCGCGGCGGCGCGCGGGTGAAGCGGTTCGACTACGACCGGGTGCGAGACGCGCAGGCGCCGCCGGGCGAGGAGGCCAGCGCCGAGGAGATGTGGGATCGCCTGTTCTACTTCCAGGAGCGGGTGATCCCCGCGGCCGAGGCCGCGGGCGTGAGGTTGGCGTGCCATCCGCACGATCCGCCAACGCCTACGCTGCGGGGCGAGGCGAGGATCCTCAACAGCCCCGAGGGCCTCGAACGGCTGGTGACAACAATCCCCAGCGAGGTCAACGGGCTCAACTTCTGCCAGGGCACGGTCACGGAGATGGGCGTGGACGTCATCGAGACGATCCGCCACTTCGGCCGGATGGACAAGATCAACCACGTGCACTTCCGGAACGTGCGCGGCTCGGCACCGAAGTTCGACGAGGTGTTCGTAGACGACGGCGACGTGGACATGCTCGAGGCCATGCGGGCCTACCACGAGGTCGGCTACCAGTATGCGCTGATGCCCGACCACGTGCCGGGCATAGCGGGCGACACCCCCTGGGGCCACCGGGCCCGGGCGCACGCTATCGGCTACATGCGGGGCCTGATGCAGGCCGTCGGCGCGACCGGCTCGACTATCCCTGCTGAGACTGACTGATCGCGAGATCTCTGCGCCAGGCCCACGGCGCCGACCACGATGCTCGCGAGTCTGATGTGCCCGAGCGTTGTCGTCGCCGCTACCTCTGGTGTCATCGCCGGCACAACTCCTCGTATACCTGGTTGTAGTAGATGGCACTCTCAACCGGCGTGTTCGCCGGGATGTGGTTGCCCACGGCCATGAAGAAGCCGGGGCACTCCCGTCCCAGCGACATGCAGCGCTCGACCTCGGCGCGGATGTCCGCCTTCGTGCCGGACAGGAGAATGCGTGTGTCGGCATTGCCCACGATGACGTGCGTCTGGCCGTACTTCTCCACGATGTACTCGAGGCTCGTCAGGGGCTCGAACACGAAACCGTGGATGCCGACCTGGACGAGGTCATCGACGAACTCCGTGAAGTCACCGTCCGAGCAGAAGAGCACCCTCTTGCCGCTCTCGATCACCGGCGCCAGGTACTTCCTGTAGTTCGGAAACACGTAGTCCCGGTACCACTCCGGGTGGAAGATCGCGCCCTCGGTCCAGACCATGTCGTCGTGCACCATGACGACGGGCACGTCGGCCTCGGCCAGCGCATCGTAGTACTGCTGCATCCAGGAGGCGTAGCGATTGGCCAGCGCACCGAAGCGCTCCAGGTCGGCCCCGGCGGCCAGGAGCAGCATCTCCCATCCGAAGATGCCGATGAAGCCGGAGACCAGCGTCACGTAGACGCCGGTCATGTTCACACCGAAATCCCGGGCCTCGCAGCCGGACCTGTAGTGATCCTCGAATCGGCGCACGAGCGTCTGCTTGTCCTTCTCGCCGAAGGCCTCCCATGGGTCGAAGCTCAGCACCTCCTCCGAATCGCTGAACGGGCAGTGGATGGTGTCGCGCCGGTCCACCCCGCCGGCGGCGTACTCGGCGTGGCCCATGTCCGTGTGTGTCTCGCCGAACTCCCCCGAGCCGATGAGCGTGCCGAAGAAGAGGTCGAGATTCCACGCGCGCATGAAGGCGTTGCTCGCCCTGGACTTGACCTCCCGCGGGCTCTCCACGTACACGTCGATGCCAGTCACGGCCTTCACCAGATCCCAGTGCCCCATGGCGGAGTACTCGGTGCGCGGAATGCGTCGGGGCATCTCGAGATTGATCGCTGCCCAGCCGTCCTCATAGGACATCGGCCGCATCTCCGGTTTGCGTCGATCGCCCTGCGACTTCACCGTCGGCGAGCCATCGCCCTGCCCGCCGCAGGTCAGGCGTGACCATCCACCGAACCGTCGCCCGGCAGGAGGCTGCGCCGATGCCCACGACAACTCAACAGAATCTGCGCCGACTCCCCCCACTGTCCCGCCAGCAGGCCGACTTCTTCGTCTACGTGCCCAACACGGACGAGCCGGGCGCCAACGTCAACCAGCACCTCATCGTCACGCCCACGGAGAAGGGCTCCTTTCTGGCCGTGTGGACGCAGGGTACCCGCGAGGCGCACACCGACCAGGGAATCGCCATCTCGCGCTCCTATGACAGGGGCACAACGTGGACCGAGCCCGAGCGCATCGCCGGCGCGGGCATCGAGACGCACCCGGATTACGAACCCCTCATCGACCACCTGGCCTCGTGGGCATTCCCCATCGTCGTGCCGGGGACGAGCCGCGTGTATGTGTTCTTCAACCAGAACATGGGCTACAGCGACCCCCGCGACACCGGGCACATCGCGTTCCGCTACTCGGACGATCACGGGGAGACGTGGGCCGACCGGATCTGCCTGACGCGCGTGCCACGGATTGCTATGGACCCGGAGGATCCGGAGGGCGGCATCAACTGGCTCGTCTACCAGCAGCCGTTGATACAGGGGGACGGGAAGTACCTCGCGGGGTTCACGCGCTGCGGGTCGGCGAGGAAGTTCGACGTGCGCGACATGTTCAGCCTCCACTCGGAGATCTGGTTCATGAGGTTCGAGAACATACTCTCCGAGACGGACCCGGAGAAGCTGTCGGTCACCTTTCTGCCGGACGGCGACAGGGGGCTGCGCGTCCCGTTCCCGGAGCACCCCGAGGTGAGCATCGCCCAGGAGCCGACCATTCAGACGCTATCGGACGGCCGCCTCATATGCGTCATGCGCACCCGGACAGGCCACATCTACCACGCCCTGAGCGCCGACTGGGGCCACACGTGGGATGAGCCGCGGCCGCTGCGGTACGCTGAGGGCGCGGCCCCATTGGAGAATCCGCTCGCGCCCTGCCCGCTGTACAAGACGCGAGACGGGCGATACCTGCTGCTGTTCTTCAATCACCCCGGGGAGCCCCGGGGCTCCAACGTGCCCCGACGACCGGCTTACCTGGCCATCGGGCGCGAATGCGTACGCTCCGGCGTGCAGCCGCTCACGTTCAAGGCGCCGAAGCTGCTCCTCGACACGGACCCCGAGTGGGACCTCGGCGTGGAGCACAGCGCGAGGGTCCCCCAGATCGCCACGTACACGAGCTACTTCGAGTTCGAGGGAAAGCACTACCTCTGGTACCCGGAGCGAAAGCACTTCCTGCTGGGGAAGCTCCTGGACGAGGAGCTACTGCACGATTCCCTGCTGCCGAGGTAGCGATCAGGCCACGAACTCCACGTCGCAGCCGATGGCCTGCGCCACCTTATACACGGCGCCCGCCACGTGACCGACGCCGAGGGCGAAGTGGTGCGTCGGTCCGGCCAGCGACCACTGCTCGCAGAAGGTGGCCACGTCGGGTGGGAACTTGCCGCGCGTGTTCGTATTGCCCGTGGCCGGTATGGGCCCGGCGAGCGACTCCCCCTCGGCCACGACCATCTTGAACTGCCCGTCGAACGTCTGCGTCAGGCCCAGAATCGTCATGGGGCCCGTCCGGATCTTGAACTCCACCGACGCGCCTGCGCCGCGCTTGCCGTGGTACAGGCTCAGGCCGCGGAGAACAGGCTTCTCATCGCTGATGGCGATGTGCGCCGGGCCGTCGTGTCCCACGAGCACGAAGTCCTCGTCGAAGTCGATGGGGTGGAGCTCGGCAAACGAGCCGCCCGCGCCGAGCCGGTCCATGATGAGCATGGCGACGCAGTTCTTCAGGTCCAGCTCCCCCGCCACGGGCACGCCGCGGCCGGTGAGGAGCGAATTGCCGACGATCATTGCCGCCATGAGGTCGGTATGCTCGTCGTCGAGGCCCCGGTAGTAGTACGCGAGACCGGTGAGGCCGAAGTCGGCGACGAGCCTATCGAGCCCGGCCGCCACTCGCGCGGATTCCCGCAGTGCCTCCGGCGTGGCCGGGCCGGCGATGGGATCGGCGCCGGGCGGAGGGAAATCGAACATGCGCCGGATTTCCTCGAGCTTCATCTCAGTCTCGTCGTCCGTGACGGCGTTGGCGCGCTCCAGGAGGTCGCCCGGCTCCAGCATCTCGATGTGCATGCCGAAATGCCCCGTGAACATGGTGGGGTCGGAGTTCATGTCCAGCATGCCCTCATAGATATGGCCGAGGCAGCCGATGCGGGCGTTCTTCAGATCGTGGAGCACGCTCGCGGCCGTGGCCCACTCGAACACCTGCGTCCAGGCACGATCATCATCGTGGAGCTTGCCGACGATGACCCCGGCGGGGGGACTGCCGCACCGGTCGAGCGCACCGCAGATCTCTGGCAGGCTCGTGACGTTGTCGTGCTCGAGCTGCATCTCGGTGGTCGATTGCGCG
>JASFTE010000164.1:0-8703 GCA_050114035.1 Armatimonadota bacterium
TGTGGAGTACGTCAGCGCGAAGTTCGGCGAGGGCCGCGGCGTGCCGTTCAAGAGCGATCACTACTGGCTCTACGACCTCAGTCACAAGACGGCCGAGCTGCTCATCGACTTCGCGGCGCCGGCCGACGCCGGGGCGTTCGGCGACCGGGCCAGGGCCATGCGGGGGCGACTGCTTGCCGTCGCGCCGCCGGAGTACTACAGCCAGTGCGACGTGCACTCCACCGGCCGCTTCGGGACGCTCGAGGACGAGAAGCGCGTCTACGAGCAGTGGGGCTGGCGCTACGAGGACAAGCAAGTGCCCAACATGCCCCACCAGCCCGGCCTGTTCGTGCAGTGGGAAGACAACCACTACGAGTCGGAGGCCGACAGCCCCGAGGGGCTGCTGCTCATGTTCCTGCGCACGGGCCAGCGCGGCTACTTCGACCTCGGCGAGGCGTGGGCGCGGTATCATGCCAACATGCACGCCTGGCGCAGCGACGGCTGGGTGTTCGACGACGGCGCCATCTGGTTCCCGCAGGGCGGCCCACTGGGCAGCAAAAGAGAGCGCGGCCCGGCCAACGTCACGTACGAGAAGTGGAACAAGGGCACCGGCGACGACCAGGAATTGTGGCACCTCGTCATAGCGAAGGCCTGCTATTGCCACTTCTACGGCGGCGGGCTCGTGGATTACTACCTCCTCACGGGCGACACGGACTCGCTCGAGGCTGCCCTTGACCTCGTGGAGATGAAGAACTCCGAGCTCCGCAAGCACCGCGCCCTCGTGCCGGGCGAAAGCCCCGTCGGCAGCATCCGGGGCTTCGGCCGGGGCTTCTACGTCATCACCCACGTGCTCGAGGCGGTGCCGGACAGCGAATTCGTCGCCGACCTCGCGCGCCTGTGCCGCGATACCCTCTGGCAGACGCCGATGCTGGACGAGCGGGGCTTCGTCGCCTCCAAGATAGGCACCGGCTTTGGCGGCTTCGACCCGAAGAAGCGTATCCCGCCGGCCATGAAGGCCCTCATGGACGAGCAGGGCGTCGTGATGGACGAGGAGGGCTGGCTGACGGACCGGGAGGGCAACCGGTGGCCCGTGAAATGCATCGGCGGCACCTGGCAGCACGCCTACATCCAGCAGGCCGCCGCGCGCTACGCGCAGGTGTTCGACGACGAGGACATGCGCGACTTCACCTATGGCTTCGGGCGCTTCACGGCCAGGTACATGATGAGCGAGAAGTGCCACCAGACGCTGTACCAGGCCTACATGGATGTGCCCGTACGCGGCGAGCCATGGGACCCGTGGAAGTTCGAACCGGAGCACACGGCGACGACGGACGGCGAGGGCTGCACGCACAGCGGGTATTACACGCGCTGCTTCCCGGACGCCATCACCATGGCCTACTCAGTGGCCGGCGGCGACGGGCTGCTGGAGCGGGCGCGGGAGTTCTGGCACTACGGCAGCAAGCGCCGCTACAGGACGAAGAACCTCACGTGTGGCTGGGACGAGGTGGGCGCCTTCGCCAACCACCGCCCGCCGAAGGACGACTCGGTGCTGGCATCGAGCCGCACCTTCTACGAGTGGTCGCACCCACGGGAGGACACCGCGCCCCCTGCCGCCGTCCGGGATCTGCGCATCTCCGATGTGCGGGGCGGTCGGGCGACCATCAGCTTCACCGCTCCGCGGGACGCCGGCGGCACGGTCGCCCGCTACCAGGTGAAGTGCGCCGCGCTGCCCATCGTGTCGTACGACGACTTCGACCACGCCCGCGATGAGGGCACGAAGCGCAACTTCTGGCGGGCCGTCAATCTCAGTGGCGAGCCACAGCCATCTGCCCCAGGCGCCAAAGAGCAGTTCGTGGTAACTGGCGTGCCCGCCGACGCAGCGCAGCTTCACTTCGTCGTCGTCAGCTACGATGACTCGAACAACCGCAGTTCGCTCTCCAACGTGGCAGCGGTACCGTGATCTCCGCTGCGAGGAGACCCAGGCAGCACGGCGAAATCTCGATTGGTGGGGCCCCGAGCGGATACCGATCTACGGCGGCCCGGGTAGTGGCGGGGTGGTTCCGGGATGTCCAACCAGCGGCGATGTGCGCGTTGTGGGGCAAGCGTGTTCTCCACCGACGCGCAGTGCATGTCCTGCGGAGCGTCGCTCCTCGAGGCGGAACCGGCAGCAGAGGGCGCTCCGACAGAGGCACCAGGCGAGCCGGCGCAGCAAGGCCCCGCGCCCCCGGGCCGGATCCGCTGGACGCGGCTACCTGGTTGGCTGGGGGCGTTCCAGGAGCGATGCTACTACGTGATCTGGCTTGCGCCCATTCCGCTGCTCGCGGCGTACTTGGCCCTGCGGTACGAACTGGTGCCCTCTTCCGTCGGACTCCTGCTGCTGGCTGCCGCCCTCCTTCCCTGGGGCGCAAGCATGCTTCTGCTTTCGCGGCCGATGGCGGAGGTACGCAGCGCCATTCCGACATTCCTCCGCGTGATCGCCCACGGATGGAGTGGGCTTTTTGAGTTGGCGCCGTGGTACTTCCGGCTCATGGGCAGTGGCGTCATCGGCGTCGCCATCGGGCTGCTGGTCTGGCTGGCTTGCCAGAGTGCGCTGCCCGCCGTCATTATCGGCGCGGTCGTCGCCCTCGCCATCTGGCTGTGGACGTGGTTCGTCTTCCCCGAGATCGAGGAGTCGTGAGGTAATCCCGGCCCGCTCCGCGCGTCGCTGAAGCTCACCAGGGGCGGCACGGTCACCGTTGATCGAGGGCTCGCAACGGCCGTCGAGGATAGCTACACCAAGTGGGAACCCGATCCCCGGTCCACCGAGTGGATGACGAATGCCCACATGAAGCCCGTCATCGGTGGCCCTGAGGTCCAGGCGTGGCAGAGGGCCCGCCGGTAGTCCCGCCACATCCTCATACTCCTCATTCCCAGATAGCCCCGCACAGCCCCGTAGAGCCCCATTATGACGAACATGAGGAACATGAGCTTTGTGAGGGGTGTGTGCGGATGACGGAGGACCGGGCTGGCTGCGCCTACGCGTACTTCCCCATCTCGTAGAATGCCCCGAAGAACACCCGCAGGTTGTCCAGGACCCGCGGGGTGATGATCATGTTGATGAATTGCAGCACCAAGCCCCCGCCGGGGGCTATCTCCCGCATGAGGAAGCGCACATAGTCGAGCACATCCTCCCCCGACCCGTGCTCGAAGAGGCTCTGCACCGGGCAGCACCCCCAGAGGGTCAGATCCCCGCCGAACTCCCGCTTGATCTGCGCCAGGTCCATGCACTCGGGCTGCACCGGGTTGATGGCCGTGACGCCGATCTCGATGAGATCGGGCAGGAGCTCGGTGAGGTTGCCGTCGCTGTGGTAGAGGACGTGGATGTCCGGGTCGGTTTCGCGGGCCGCGGCGATGGCGGCGGCGTGGTGGGGCTTGATCGTCTCGCGATATAGCCCGAGGCCGACCATCAGCGCCTCCTGCGTGGCGATATCGTCGCCGATCCTCAGGATGTCCACCCCGGCCTCCGCGAACGCCCGCGCCTGGTGCCGGCGCCGCTGCCCGAGTTGCTCGAACAGGGCGGCGACATAGTCGGGCCGCTCGTGGAAGTCGGCCATGAGCTGCTCCAGCCCGCGCATGCAGTAGGCGGTCTCAAGGATGGTCTGGGACATGGCGCCCATGACGGTGAAGCCCCTCGACTTCGCCGCCTCGACATCTTGCGCGAGGTCGGCGGGCGCGTCGCCGTCCGCGAAGTCAGGGAAGGGGAAGCGCTCGAGGTCCTCCGCGGAATCAAGTGCAGCCAGGGGATGGAAGTACTTGTGGCCCGCGTGGTGGCCCTCGACGGACTTGAGCGGCACGCGCCCAAAGCCCCAACACGACATCTCCGCGGCGGCGGGCAGCCCTGGAAAGAAGGGCTCGAAGGCTTCGCGGCCGCCGCTCTCGGGATCGAACGTGACGCGGGCGAAGTCGCCCTCCAGACATAGCTCCCGATGGTCCGGCGGCAGATCCATCGAGTCCACCAGAGCGACCAGCTCGCGGCTGCGCGCGGCATCGTAGGGGACGCGATCTGCCGCCTCGTGCGCCAGGATCCTGGCGACTCGATCGCGGGAGCGGTATGCCATGAGCGGGCCTCGGTGTCACTCCGCGGGCTCGCCGGGGACCGCGTAGCTGTAAAGGTGCGACCCGCTGCCGAAGTAGATGCGGCCGTTGAGGACGTCCCCGCCCGGCCCGATGGGCACCGGTGACTCGGCCAGCATCGTGATCTCGAACGTGCCCGGCTCCACGCGAGCGACGCCCTTCACAAACAGCATGTAGATCCGCTTACTCGGGCTGATGACGAACACCCGCGGCCCCTGCTGGGAGTTGGTGGATCCGAACTTCTCCCTCGTGTCCTCCTCGTGGATGACCTTCCGCTGCGCCGGGTCGAAGACGAAGAAGCGCACCCGATCCGCGACCCCGTACACGAGCCCGTCCGGCCCGAGGCACATGTCCGTGTAGCCGTGCACGCCGGGGAACACCACCTCGTGCCACTCGACGCGCTTCGTCGCCATGTCCATGATGTACAGCTCCGCCTCCGTGGCCTTCCTCTCGCCGCCCGTGCCCGGGCTGGTGGTCGAGCCGCCCAGGAGCTTGTCATCTGGGAGCGCCACGAGGCTCATGGTCGAGTGCTCGGGCAGGATGTCCGTGTGCTCGACCACCGTCCCGCTGCCCGTCTCCCGATCCCAGAACAGCAGCCCCCCGCCCGTATACCCGTACCCCGGCGTCCCGGCGAGCACCAGCCGCCTGCCGTCGGGATGCGCCAGGAGATCGTGCGGACGATGGATTGGGGGGGTGCACTGGGTGTGGAACAGCGGGTTGCAGCCCTCCTTGCCCTTCACCGTCGGCACCCACTCCTCCGACGGGTCCCACTCGAGCAGGAAGCCGCGGCCGTAGCCGCCGACGAAGAACCGGTCGCCCTGCCGCACCACCGTGTTCCACTGCCCGTAGGCGGCGCGGTTGATCCACTCGTCCGTCCGCGGGTCGTAGTTGAAGAACCGCATGGGGAAGGCGGTCCCGCCGGAGATGGTGCCATTGGGCGCCGCGGCGAGGCCCATGAGATGGGCCCCCTCGCTCGCGTAGTCGAAGCTCAGCTCCTTCGTCTGGCCCGTCTTGGGGGCCTCGACCACCAGCCTGCGGCTGACGAGGTCGCACGTCCGGAGCCGCTTGCCGTCCGGGAACGCGCGGTGGAAGAGGCCCTGACTGCTGGTGATGATGCGCTTGGCGTCGATGCGCTCGTGCTTCCCGATCTTCTTCGCCTCGCCCCGGTACAGCTCGTACCAGTTCTCATCCTGCCCGCGCACCGGCTGGCCGTAGACCTTGCCGTTCATGTCGCGGTACACGTACCCGCTCCCCTTGCCGCGCTCGCCCTCCGGGACCATCGGCTTGCCCTTGCCCGTCTCGGGATCGAAGCCGATGACGTGGCTCGTGGTGTTGCCGACGGCGAAGTAGATCCAGCCCGTGTCGTCGGCGGCGACAGAGCGCTGATACTGGGCCCAGTTCTCCTTGTGGACGTAGCCGTGGTCGGTGCACTCGCGCGTCTCGGGGTTGAACGACACGAGGCCGCTGTTCGGGTACGTTGCCGCCCAGATGACCCCGTCGTCGTCCTCCGTCATCCCCATGGCGCACCGCGGGGCGGTCTTCTGGCTGAAGGTGAACTTCCGCTCTGCCGGGTCGAACTCCACGAAGTGGCTGCCATAGTGCGTGTAGAACTTGTTGCGGCTCGAGAGGATCGAGGAGAACGGGCTGTCGCCGGGGCGGAAGGGCACGGGGTACTGCTCCGCCTTCCCCGTCTCGGCGTCGATCATCAGGAGCGCGTACCCGCCGCGGTGATCCATGAGCCACAGCAGCACCACGTTCCGCCCCTCGCCATCCACGGTGGCGACGGTGCCGCGATGATTGCTGATGGGCGTCGCCACGCCGTGATGCAGGAAGCCGTTGCCGAGGTCCTCGGTCGCGGCCAGCGCCGCGTGCACCGCAAGGGTCAGGCGCAACACGGCGAGCACGATCGCCAGCTTCGAGGGCGCATATTCCATTGTGGACTTCCTTTCGGACCGTCGCCGACTGCCTCATCGGCCTGTTAGCCGTCGACGGCAGTCGCTCCTGCCGATCCGCCGGGCAGGACCGGCCCGGGGTGCCGCAGAACGCTGCCCATGGCCCTGTCCGTTGGCCCCGCTGCACCGAAGGAGGCGCGGAATGCAAACGAGATCGCTCGTGCTCTTCGGTCTGCTCGCTGCACTCCCATCTCACCGGCCCGTCGCTCACGCGCAGAGGGCCGGCCTACAGCCGGACGCGAACACCGTCCTGTTCCTGCACCTTGACGGCGAGCTCGCCGATGCCAGTGACAATGGCCAGCGGCTGGAGGTCCGGGGATCCGTGGGGTGGGCCGAGGGCAGGCTCGGGCAGGCGCTGCGACTCGATGGCGCCACCGGTGTGGTCGCCTCGGCCTCACGCGCGCTGCACATCGGCGACAAGAGCTGGACCGTGGAGTGCTGGATCAAGCCCGACGCCGAGCAGCCGAGGCATGCGTCGCTGGTCGCCGCCACACCCGGCCTGGGCCGAGCGGCCTATCTGGAGATCGCCAACGGCACGCGCCTCGTGTTCCGCTGCGGGTGCGATGAGAGCCACCAGGCATCGGCCACGAGTCGCGACGTCGGCGAGCTGCTGTTCGACGGCCGATGGCATCACGTGGGCGGGGTGCTCGACCGAGGCCGGCGCGGCGAGCTGCGTGTGTACCTGGACGGCGAAGAGGTGACGGAGACACAGGGAGCGCTGCCGTACGCAATCGTGCGCGAGAGCCAGACGCTGGGCGTCACGGTCGGCGCGAACGCTCCGTGGTACATCGGCAAACAGCCCCAGTACGCCGGGCTCATCGACGAGGTGCGCATATCGAGCATCGTCCGGCCCTCCTTCGCCGCCTCTGCACGCAAGCCGCTGCCGCCGGAGCCGTCGCCGCCGGTGATTCCGCCTCAGGCCGTGCTCAGTGCCGACGATCCGCGCTCAACTGAGCCGCTGGCTCTCGAGCCCGAGCGCACGGTCATCCTCACCCCCTGGCTGTCCCCCTTCGCGACGGACTTCGAGTCCGCCCGCCTGCTGCAGAAGTGGCTCCGTCGAGCCCATGGGACGGAGGAGGGCTTCCCGGTCGAGAACGAGGCGAGGGCCACCGACCTGGACGACCGCACCGTCATCGCCCTCGGCCGCAGCCGGTTCGTGCGGCCCGAGGAGCTGGAGGGGGTCTGCAAGGACGGCTTCCTGCTCCGCCGCAAGGGCAATGTCGTCATCATCGCCGGCGCGTCCTCGCCGGCAACGCGCTACGCCGCGGTCCGCTTCCTCGACCGCTTCTGCGGGGTGCGCTTCTACCTCCCCGGCGACCTGTTCGCCAGTGTGCCCGAGGGGCGGAACGTCACGCTGCGAGGGATCGACATCACGCGGGAGCCGTACGTCAAGGCCTGCTCCACCAGCGGCTATCACAACTACCGCGAGGAGGGCGACTGGACCAAGTTGCACGGGATGATGCGCCGCATTGACAGCCACCAGCACAGCTTCTTCGCTCGCTTCCCGCCCAGCCGCTACGCCGAGCGTTACCCCGAGATCTACCCGATCATGGAGGGCAAGCGCCACATCCCGGAGCGCGGAGAGCGGCACTGGAACCCATGCTTCTCCGAGCCCCGCCTCGTCGATGCGTCGGCGGAGTCGGCCGCGGACTTCTTCGGTGGGCGCCCGGAGGCCCCGTACGTGTCCTTCAGCGTCATGGACACGCACGAGCACTGCGAGCGCGACCTCAACACGGAGACGGTGAAGACGCACGGCCAGACGGAGGGCATCTCACGGCTCTACTGGGCGTACATGAACGAGCTCGCCCAGCGACTGGAGGAGCGTTTCCCCGATAAGCAGATCGTCGGCATCGTCTATGCCGAGGTGCGGCTCGCACCACCCTTCGAGCTGCACAAGAACGTGCTGCCGTGGCTCGTGTTCAAGATGTCCGACATCGAGATAGACAAGCGGTTCGATGTCACTCGCACGGACCGACTGCCAGCGTGGGCGAAGCGGTCCAGCGCCATCGGGCACCACGACTGGGCGATGGGGCGCGGGTATCTGTTTCCGCGGATCTACACCGGGTACATCCAGGAGACGTTCCTTCGATGCGAGGAGCTGGGCGCGCCGATCCGATACACGCACGCCGAGGCGTATCCCAACTGGGGCATGGACGGGCCGAAGCTCTACCTCATGGGCCAGCTCTGGTGGGACCCGCACGCTGACGTCGGGGCGCTGCTGCGGCAGTTCTGTGACGACATGTTCGGGCCTGCCGCCGACCCGATGCACGAGTACTTCACGACCCTCGAGGCGCTGTGGATCGAGCTCAACAACGACCGCGAACGCAAGCGCTTCCCTCGGGCGGAGTACTTCGTGACAGACGAAGAACAGCGACGCACGATCGCTCGCTGTCGTCAATTGCTGGACCAGGCCAGGGCGCTGGTGCAGACGGCGGAGCAGAAAGAGCGCCTCGAGCTGTTCTCGAAGACCTTCCGCCTCAGCGAGTACCTCTTCACGCTCACGGCGGCGGAGCGCGTGACGGAGCATGAGCTCGACGAGGTCCGCTCGTACGCCCGCGAGAACATCGTCCCCGACCCGCGAACGATCTACCGCAGCGAGAAGGACGGCGCGGACGCCATGAAGGTCGTGGAAGACGCGCTGGCCTCCATCGCGAAGAGC
>JASFTE010000165.1:0-8686 GCA_050114035.1 Armatimonadota bacterium
ACGCCGGCGTCCTGGCCGGCCTGGCGGATGCCGTCGCGGCTATTGTCCCTGGCCACGAGCCCGGCTCCAATGACCATGGCCAGCGGCCCGGGGGAGCCCTCGCACAGGCTGACGGCGGCATCCCTGTCGCCGGAGGTGAGCTGGCCCTCCACCTGCAGCAGGAGGTCCTCGCTCGCCCCGGATGCCTTCCAGAACTCATGCAGCTTGTACAGGATGACCGCCAGGCCCGTCAGTGAGCAAAGCGCCAACGGGTACATCCAGAACCCGCCACGCGCGAAGTAGCCGACGAGCGTGAAATCGCCCAACCATGCTCCCATCAGGAACGCACCTCCGTGAAGGCAGTGATCAGTCGACGGCCGGCCTATCCGCCAAGGGCTCTCAGTCGCTGCCTGGCCTGGTCGACTGATTCGGTCTGGTCGCCGTAGTCGTCGATGACCTTCTTGTAGGCCTCTTTGGCCTTGTCGGTCTCGTTCAGCCCCTCGTAGCACTGCCCGGCCTGGAATCGGGCCCTGGCGGCCCACTCCTTGGCGCCGCCGTACAGGTAGACGACCTTCAGGTACTCGTCGACGGCGTCGTTGTGCCGTCCCTGCAGTCGGCGGCACTCGCCGATGTTGTACTGCGCCTCGGCGGCGGCGATGGTGCGGCTTCTGGCGACGACCTCGGCGAAGGCCTCGGCGGCCCCGTCGTAGTCCTTGGCCTGCAGCCTGCAGCGGCCGAGCCCGAGAAAGGCGTCCACCACGAGGGCGCTATCCTCGTGATCGGTCGTGACCCGGCTGAAGGCGGCCTCCGCCGGCTTGTAGTCCTTGAGTTCGAATCGCGTCCGCCCCAACGTGACCAGTGCGTTGGGCACCTGGTCCGCGCCGCCGTGGGCATCGACGAACCGCTGCAGCTCCGTCGCCGCCTCGGCCTTCTGGCCGACTTTGAGCAGGGCGAGCCCGAGCTGGTAGTGGGCGTCGGCGGCGATGTTCTCACTGTCGGCCTTCTCCGCGGCCGCTCTGAACGCCGGAATGGCGTCCTTGTCCCGATCCAGGTTCAGCAGGCACCAGCCGCGCTTGTACTGGGCCTCGTCTGCCACGGGGCTGTCCGCGAACTCCCGGGCAACGCGCTCGTACGCCTTGAGCGCCGCGGCGAAGTCCTCCGCGTCGTAGTAATGCTCCCCCAGCCGGAAGATGCTGTCGGCGGCGAGCGGATCATCAGAGTACTTCCGCGCCAACTCGTCGAAGCGTTTCGCCGCCTCGGCCGGCTGCTCCGTCTCCATGTACGCCCAGGCGAGCTCGTAGAGCGCCCGGGGGGCCATCTCGTGCTCCGGCGACTTCGCCACCATCTCGTCCAGCACCGGGATCGCCTCCCGATGCTTGCCCTGTCTGGTGAGCGCGGCGCCGAGCTGGTACCTGGCAAACGGGGCGGCCTTGCTCTCCCCATAGCGCTTGAGGAACTTGCCGAGGGCGTCTTCGGCCTCGGGGAACTTCTCCTCGGCGACGAGGCATGCGCCGATGCGGTACTGGGCGAACTCGGCCTCCTGCGTGCCGGCGAACTGCTCCGCGATGGACTCGTAGATGGGCCGGGCCTCGGCGTACTTCCTCTCGGCGAAGAGCCCCTCCGCGACCGCGTACTGCGCCCCGGCCAGCACGCCGGGGTCGGCGTCGCTGCCCTTCAGCTCGCTGGCGAGCCTCTGCGCGTCGGCGGCCCTGCCGGCGCGGCCGAGCATGCCGATCAGCGCCGCCGCCGCGTCGTTGGCCACCGGCGTGCCCCGGTGCTTCTCCACGACGGCCCGGAGGGCGGCCTCGGCCTCCTCGGTCCGCCCGGCGCCGTCGTAGGCGAGGCCGAGGAGGTACTGGGCCTGTGCCCGGGCGGCGTCACCGCCCCTGGGGCCCTTCTCCACGAACAGCTTCAGCATCGGGACCGCCCTGTCATACTGCTCCTCGTTGTAGCACAGCGTCCCGAACTGGTACGCGAGCCGCGGGCCGGATGGGGTGCCCTGCAGTTCCTGGACGATCTTCTCCATCGCCGCCAGGTCCTCGGGAGCCTCCCGCTGGTGATGCCGGCAGAGCGCGACGCCATAGCGCGCGCGCAGCTTCTCCTCGCGACCCGCCGCCGCTTTCTCCGCCGCCTGATACGCCTGCTCGGCCGACTTGTAGTCCCTGGCCGCGACGTGGAGGTCGCCCATGATGAGCCGGGCCTGGACCACCAGGGGGCTCCTGGCATACCTCTCTGTTAGCGCGCGGTACGCGGCGATGGCGCCCTTCGTGTCCTTGAGCGCCGCGCGGCTGCCGCCGAGCCAGAACAGGGCGTGGTCGGCGAACTTGCCGCCCTTCTCGGCAGCGCCCTCGTACTCCGCGGCGGCCTCCTTGTACCGGCCCAGCCGGTAGAGGCAGTCCCCGGCGTGCGCCGCCGCCTCCGCTCCGACGTCCGCGTCGCCGTGCTCGCGCGCGACACGCCGGAAGCTGGCCAGAGCCTTCTCGTACGCTCCCTGATCGTAGTAGCACCACGCCAGCCCGTACAGAGCGGCGGCCGCGACCTGCGGGCGCCCTTCGGCCTCGAGCGCCTTCTCGTACTGCTTGATCGCGTCGTCGTACCGCTTCTCGGCGTAGTAGGCGTCGCCGAGCCGGAGCGCGGCCTCAGTGGTCACGTCGCTCTTGGGGAAGTCGCTCAGCAGTGTCTCCAGGTGCGGTACGGCCTCCGCGGCCCGTCCCTGGTGGATGCGTGCGATGGCGATGGAGTAGTGGGCATAGGCGGCGTGCTCGCTCTTCGGCGCGCGCTGAATGGCCTGCTCGTACATCGCCACGGCGGCGTCGTGCTCGCCCAGGTTGTAGAGGGCCTCCCCGCCCCAGTAGCACGCCTGCGCGGCGAAGCGCGTCTCTTTCTTCTTCTTCAACAGGAGCTTGAAGCCGTCCGCGGCCTCCCGGAAGCGGCCTGTGCGGTAGTAGCACTCCGCCGCCCGGTAGTACGCGCGCTCCACGCGGTCGCTCTTGGGGTATGTGTCCGGGAGCTTCTCGTACAGCGGCGCCGCCTCGCCGTACCGCTGCAACTCGTACAGGCAATCCGCGGCACGCACGAGGGCGAAGTCCGCCTCGGCGTGCTCGGGGTGTGCCGCGACGAATGCCTGGAAGCGCTGCGCCGCTCGGTCGTAGTCCTTGTCGCGATACAGGCCCTCGGCGAAGCTCAACTCCTCCTCGATCTTGCGCTCATCCGGCCCCAGTCCCCCCTGGGCGCTGGTGGCCGGGAGAAGGAACGATAGAGCGAGAAGCACACACAGGGCCCTGGCAACGCACGGCCAACGCCTGCTGCTATGCGGCCGGATGGACAGTGAGAGACGAGGAGCGCCGCGGCGGGGCCACAAACCCTTACCCATGAACCATCAACCATCCCTTTGGTGCGCGCGTACTTCAATAAACATCGCTCTGCGCCCGATGTTCCACGGCCAGCGGCGTGGCAAACCGGCCGTCGTGACGCACGCGGAACCCCGCCTGACACTCCCTTCGAGACGTGTAGGGCTGGTCCTGTTCCTCGGGGCGGGACCGGCCGTGATCTATCTCACACAGCCGTGGGGGGAGCTGTGAGGCCTTCTCAGGGGATCGGCGGACGCTTACGAGCCCGTCAGCACGCGGCGGAGCAGGGCATCCACCTCAGGCGCCTGGAGCGCCCCATCCCTCACGACGTACACGGGGGTGGTGGTCAGCCGCCGGTCGCGGTCGCGAAGGGGATTGCCCACCACGTCCAGCAGCCGGACACTGGCCGGCGCACGCAGTGCACGCGGCGGGAAGCCCTCCGCCAGCCAGCAGACGATAATCGTCTTCCCCCCGCTGACGAAGGCGTACGCATGGACCTCCTCGGGCGCCTGCCGTCGCCCCAGGGACGCCACATCCGTGCCGAAGAGCCCTGCCATGGCCGCCTGGGTGGCGACCATCTTGCGGGGGGCGCCATCCCACTCGAAGAAGATCCCGGACAGGCTCTCGTTGTTGAGCGTCCCCGGCGTGCCCGAGTGGTAGATGAACTTGCGCACGCCGTAGGCCATGAGGATCGTGTTGAACTTCACCTGGTACTCGGCCGCCGCGCGCTCGGTCTCCAGCCGCGTCAGCCAGGACTTGTAGGGCAGGAAGGGCGTATCGTCGTCGGCGTAGTAGGCGCCCTCCGTGAACCAGATGGGCCGTGGAGTGCCCGACGCGGCAATGGCGGCGCTGAGCTTGCGCATGTCATCCTCGTACGGCGCCGGGGGGCGCATCCGCGGGTACGTGTGCAGATTGAGGGCATCGACCCACTGCAGGCCCCCGCCGCCCACGAACTCATCGGTCAGGTTCCCGGCCCCGCCCGCGATGCCGCCGATGACGAAGGCGTCCGGATCGGCCGCCTTCACGGCCTTGTACGCCACCGCCAGCAGCCGGATGTAGTCAGCGACCTCGTAGCCCTTGGCGCGCGGCAGGGCGTAGGAGGTGTAGATGGGCTCGTTGAGGATTTCCCACACCTGGATCCGACCCCGATAGTGCTCTACCGTCCGCCGCACGTACTCGGCGAACTGGTCCAGATCCCGCGGCATGTACGCCGCCCGCTCCCGCGACGCCGGGTATCCGGGCGCATCCTCCGCCAGCGGCGGCGCCGTCGAGGCCCAGTTGCTCGACGGGAACGGGAGCAGGCCGAGCACATTGATGCCGCGCTCCAGCACGCGATCGATCTGGTGGTCGGGCTCCGTGAAGTCGAATCGCCCCTTCTCCGGCTCCACGTCGTGCCACTTCAGCGACCAGTCGCGAAACCACAGCAGCCCGAAGCTCTTGCTCAGATCGAGCAGATGCGGCCACGGGTAGGCGTGGTTCATTCCCCAGAGGCTGTCGGCCTCCGTATACGGCTCGATGACGGCGAAGCGCGGGGGGAGGTTGTGCACGACGGCTCCGGGCGCCGCGGCGAGGTGAACACGGTAGAAGCCATTGCCCGGGAGGCCCGGCCGTATGCGTATGCTGGAGCTGCTCCGTGGCCGCAGTCGAAGCGCGGGCTTCAGTGTCGCCACGGTCTCGTCGAAGTAGTCGGTGATGGTGCTCTCAGGCTCCACGCCATGCGGCGCGTCCGAGGCATTGAAGGCCGTGAACTGCAGCTCCACGCTGCCCGGGTCGGGGAACAGGCGACCAGGCCGATCCCACTGCAGGCCCACCTCGAGCGGCGCCCGCGGCTCGTACGCGGTCGCCTCCTCCCCGCGCTCGAACTGCACGCCATCCACCCAGAGCGTGCCCGCGGATGTTCCGGAGGCCTCGAGGTCCAGGCCCATCGCCACAAAGACCTGCTCCGCCTGCGGCCGGAAGGTGTAGGCGTATCGGGTCCATCGGGCCGAGAACTGCAGCTCCTGGCGCCGCTGCCCGCGGAAGGCCTGGTGGACGGCAAATCGTCCCGCGAGCCCCTCGCGATCCGCGCGCATGTAGGCCGAGAGCGTGTACGGCGCGCCGGGCTCGACCTCGAACCAGCCCCGGTTCGCCAGCAGCGGCGCCGTGACAGGTGCGCGGTACATGGGGAAGTAGTCGAAGTAGAACGTCGGCACAGTTTCCGGCGTGAGCTCGATCTTGAGGCTGCGCGAGTGGAACTGCGCCGTGGACTCGTCTATCGCCCCGACGAGGGTGTTGAGATTGCCGCCCCAGCCCGGCACGTCCGCGATGCTCCCCCAGCCGCACGTGCCACACTCGAAGCTGCTGTTGGGGACGAGGTTTCGCCCGCCCACATCCGTCACGACCTCCGTGAACCGCCGCTTCACCGGCTCGGAGCGCACGAGCCGCACGTCGTCGAGCCAGAGTGTGCCCGTGCTCGTGTACCAGATCTGCAGGCGGACGTTCTCCGAGATGGTCTTGGCCGCCTGGAAATCGAAGGCGAACTCCTTCCATTCGACGGTGGGCCGAAAGCTCTCCATGAGCCCACAGTCGCTCCAATCGCCCGTGTCCCGGATGGCGACCTGGACGACGCCCTCTCGCAGCCGCTCCTGCCGCGCCGCCAGGGAGAGGCGATACCACTGGCCGCGCTCGAGGGCGATGGTGTCGTACTGCGCCAGCATCACGTGGCTGGAGGGCGAGAGGCGCTCGAACTGCCGGCACTCGACCCTCTGGGCGAACCGGCCCTCGAAGCCCTCATCCAGCGACCATGACGCCACGACGCCGGCGTCGGCGGCGAAGCGCCAATCGTCGCCCATGCCGTCGCCGTCCGCATCCCTCTCAAAGCCGCCGTTGGGGATGAGACTCTTGGCCGTCTCCTGGCTCCGCGCGGGAGCCGCCGCCAGGGCCGCGACGGCAACTGCGAGCGGCACGCCGACCCACCACCGGGATCGACTCCGCGCATGGCGTCCGTCGGTCATCCTCATGGCATTCCCCCCGGAGTCCGACAACACAAAGGCGATTGCTGCCGTCCCGTGCTTCGTCAGCCCGGGCGTCAGCCCTCCCATGCCCGAGGACTCGCGGCGCCGGGACCGGATGGGGTCACCGACTGTATTGCAGTGAAGAGCGCCTCGCGCCAGCAGCTCGTCCTCCGCCAGAAGCAGCCCCGGAACAGTGGCCGCCCAGAGGGGGTTATGAGGACCAGTCCCAGCGCACCATTCGCTCGGCCGGCTCCGGCGCTCCTGTGCACCGACGCCGGCAGGCGGGCTGCGCGGGAGGACATCAGGGGCACTGGCGCGAAGTCAGAATATGACGAGCGGCATCGCGGGCATGCGCTGGCGCTGATGCGGGCGCGGCGGTCTGCGACTGCCCCCAAGGGGAGGCGAGCAGGATGAGACGAACGCGTGTGCAGTCGGGCTTTACACTGATAGAGATCCTCGTGGTCATTGCCATTATCGCGATCCTCGCGGCTATCCTATTCCCCGTCTTCGCACGGGCGCGGGAGAAGGCCCGCCAGGCATCGTGCACCTCGAACCTGCGCCAACTGACCCTGGCGGTGGAGATGTACACCACGGACCATGATGAGATGTACCCGATGATCGGGTACGGCTTCGCCACGGCCGATGTGACGACGCTCTTTGAGCTCTGCGACCCCTACATGAGGAATAAGGACATCATCACCTGCGCCAGCGACGCGGAGGGCAACATCGACCTGAGCCTCCTTCCCACGCCCATCACCGGAGCACCTAACGCGAGCTACGACGTGAACCGCGCGGGCGTTGCCCAGACCTACATCTTCGGCGACCCGGACCGCTCCGCCGGGGTGCTCTACGTGCAGGAAGTCAGCGCCGTGGAGGCGCCGGCGGACACGACCATGGTCTGGGATGCACAGCTGGCCCTGGGCGAGGACACCGTCGTGCCGACCAACCCGATCCTCCCCGAGTTCCGCCACAACGACATGGCGAACGTGGGCTTCGCCGACGGACACGTCAAGGCCGTCCATAAGACCGCGGACCTCGGCGCCCCGTACAGCCCCGGGCGCTTCTGGGGCGTCCCGACCTTCTAAGCCGGGCTGGCACGCCGGGGGCGTGAGGACCCACGAAGCAATGGCCAGCACGTGTCGCATCGGACACAAGTGCGGCGTGGCGGCGGTCTGCTGCGGCCCCGACATGGCAGATATCGAGCCCGGCGCGGCGGCGGGGTACCTGCAGAGGATGCTGAGGCAGCTTCAGCATCGCGGGGAAGAGAGCGCCGGCATCACCACGTGGCGCCCCGGGCGCGGCGAGCAGCTTCTGGACACGCATCGGGACGTCGGGCTCGTCTCGGAGGTGTTCCGCCTCAGCTCGCCGGTGAAGCAGGAGAGCCTCCTGGAGTGGTACGCGGGGCCGGCGGGCATCGGCCACTGTCGCTACGCCACGTCCGGCACGGTCACTCGCACGTCCGCCCAGCCCTTCGAGACCCACGGGATGCGGACGTGGGATTGGTTCTCCTTCGGCTTCAACGGCAATCTGGCCAACTTCGCCCAGCTCAAGCACGAGCTGGAGACGACCGGCCACCTGCACATCGACACGGACACGGAGGTCATCCGCCACCTGCTGTGGGCCGAGTGCGGCAAGGACCAGCGGCCCGATCCGGCGGAGGTGTTCGCCCGCGTTGCACGGCACTTCGACGGCGGATACGCCATCGTGTTCATCAATGCGGACGGCGACCTGATCGCCGCCCGGGACCCCCTGGGCCTCCGCCCGCTCTGCATCGGCGAGAGCAATGGGCTCTTCGCGGCGGCGTCTGAGAGCGTCGCGCTCGCCGTCATCGGGATCCAGGAGTCGGAGCCGGTGGCGCCGGGCGAGCTGGTCCACGTCACGGACAGCAGCGTGCGCCGGTACCGCTTTGCCGAGAGCACACGGACCGCGCACTGCTTCTTCGAGTGGGTCTACTTCGCCGACATCGGCTCGGTCATCGACGGGGTGGGCGTGTACGACGCCCGGTATCGGCTCGGCCAGGAGCTGGCGCAGGCGGAGCCGCTGCGGGATCGTCTCGACGACAGCTTCATCGTCGTGCCCGTCCCCTTTGCCAGCAAGACGGCCGCCGACGGCTTCGCCCACGAGCTTGGGGTGCCGCTGAAGGAGGGCCTCCAGTGCAATCGGTACGTGGGCCGCACCTTCATCCAGAGCAGCGGCAGGGAGAGCCGGGCGCGCGAGAAGTACGTGCTGCTGCCGCCTATCCTGAAGGGGAAGAAGGTGCTGCTGGTCGAGGACACCGTCGTGCGCGGCCTCACGCTGCGCACGCTGCTTGACCGGCTGCGGCAGGAGGGCGGGGCCGCCGAGGTGCACGTGCGCGTCTCGTGC
>JASFTE010000166.1:0-8681 GCA_050114035.1 Armatimonadota bacterium
AGATGCGGGAGGAGTCAGTTGTGAGCCCGATAGAGAAGGCAGACGTCACCTTTAGGACGGGGCCCTACGGCGAGATCTATCCCCTACCACTGACGGCGGGCGTCGAGCCCGAGGAAGCCCTGGAGAGACTGACTGCCGACAGCGCGGCCAGCGGGTCGCCCGTGGATGTGCCCACGCGCGGGAGATCCCTGGAGGGGATGATTAGCCTCGCCCTACTGTACGTCCATCAGCTGCGGCTGCGGGACGCGCTGGCCGGGGCACTGGACCTAGCGGAGGCCTGCGCCCTGCGGAAGGCGGTGATGGACGACCGTACGCCGATGTCGCTCCGTCCTCTGATGATGGAGCACGTCGCCTACGGCTTCGCACCGATCCTCACGTACCTGGGAGAGAGCCGCTGGAGGGTCGGGGAGCGTGGCGAGGCGATCGCGTTTGAGGAGCCAGATCCTTCCCGAGCTGTGGCCAGAGCGCAGCGGGTCTTTAAGGCGTTGGCGGATGCGGACGGTGAGCGCTGGCAGATGAGGGCGGAGGAGGCCGCAGCCAGGTTCCCCCGCTCGCTGTTCCACGACTACTGGGCCTACGTGGCGCGCCACGATGGAGTTTGGGATCGCGGCGGTGGCTTCTCGCTGAGGCTGCTGGGGCGCCACAACACGTTCGAGCTTGACGCGCCGGCGGGGCAACGCGTCTTCACCACCGCTCCCGTGCGAGCTGCGCACCTGTGCGACGCCCTGGCGCGGCGCTCTGGATCTGAGCCCCACTATCCGCCAGCAACCGAGGTCATGGAGTGGCTGAGCGAGCTGGGGGTGCCGATCCCCGCGATGGAGGCAGGGAGCCAGTGGCGTGTGGGCCGGGTCGAAGTCCAGCAGCTCTCGGACAGACACGCCATCGTGCTCAAGGCCGACGACACCTACTACGTCATCAGACAGGAGGGGCGCCGGAACCCTGAGCTGGTCCTCCGCCCTCTGCTGCACGGCGAGAGAGAGCAATCACGGACGCTGGCGCACACGGCAGCTGAGCCGCCGCTCAAGGGCTGGATGAGGGATCTGGGACGGACGGTGCTGAGCATGTGGTTCATCTGGAAGGGTGGACTGAAGGTCTGAGCGACAGCCTGCCTGCACAGTGGCGAGCGGCGGTCCGTCGCGCGGCCACGGGGCGCAGCCCTGCGGGCTGGCGGTAGGAAAGGAAGAGGGGATGTCCTGCAACACGTGCGCGAAACAGGCGGCCGGGACGCTTGGAGCCGTCGGCGTGCCCGCATCCCAGGTCCAGGCGGTGTGGGCGATGGTACACCAGCACCTGCCAAGATGCACGGCTTGCGGATGCTGGGTGTCGCCACGGGACGGTGTCTGCAACAATCCCGGCTGTGGAGCCCGGGGCCAGCGGGTGGCCGAACCGCTGCCGTGGCCGCCGGAGGGGATCCGATTCACGACGGACTCCTCGCGGGTGGGCTCGCCAGCGCAGTCTGAGCCCGGACCGCCCGGCGGGTCCGCCGGAGAGGCGCCAGGGCGGCAGGGCGCCGGGACATCGAACGCAGATGTCACTGTGAGTGGCGAGATGACGCCGGGAATGACGGTGCCTGCACGCCACGGCGGCGCTGCGCGGGCGTTTGCACGGATGCGCCAGGAGGCCCAGGCTGGGCAGCCCGTGACCCTCGAGCCTCTAGGTCCCGGCGCTGGGGGAGAGGGCCGGGGGCGGCACGGGCTCCCTCTGCCGCGCATCGACTTCGGCCTCCGCCAACCTGACCACCCTATGGTGGTGGAGAAACCACGGCTCTGGTCTCAGTATGAGTACGGCACGGGCCGTACGAGCGGCGTCGTGCGACGCCTGCCCTTTGCCGGCTGCGACTACGAGATCGGGATGCGCTTCCTGGCCAGCAGCGGCGTGGGCGCCGACGTGGGGCGGGATGGGAACAGGGCGACCACGGCTGGCGCCATGCTGCCGTTCGCCGCGGATCTTGCCGCGGCTGAGGCCGGGCAGATTCGGACTATCGAGTCGGGGGACCTGGTCCTGTGGTGCGCGGAGGAGCCCATGCCCGATGGAGGCGGTCCCCTAAGGTGTCCGAGGTGCAGCGCCTTCGTCAGTCCCGGCAAGCCGTGCGCCCGGTGCGGGGCGGTCAGCCAAGGGAGGACACTCGCCGCCGTGTACGACAAAGGCACTGGACAGGCGGCGTGCTTCGTGCCTGGATGCCCAGGCGTGGTCCAGGGCAGGCCCTGTCCGCACCAACTGGGGGCGATGGCCGTGGCGCTGGCAGAGGACGACGTGGGCGGCGACCTGGAGGCCCAGTTCCTGGAGACCCTGACCAGCCACCGGAACCATAGGACGGTTGAGTCGGCCGTAACCGCTGGTGACGCGGCCTACGTCCTGATCAAGGGGCGGGGGCACGAGGAGATGGCGTTTGGATGCGCGGATGTCGCCGGGCGGGCACGGGAGGCGTTCGGCGGCGCCATCGAGCAGAGCGGAGCGAGCGACGGGGATGGGTCGGGGGAGGCTGATGCGCGGGGCGAGATCGTCCGCTGCCTGGGCGAGCCTCGGGTGCCGGTCCCTGCGGGCAGCGAGGCGCCGACAGCCGGCCATGACCCGGACTTCGTGGTGACAGAGCAGGTCGAGGGGACGCTCCGCATGATGGGCGCGGGCTTGCGCCTGGGCTACAGCCCCAACGCCAGAGGGATGATGGGCAGAGCTTTTGGCCTGTATGGACCACCGGGGACGGGCAAGAATGCCGTTTTTCGGGAGACCGCCGCCGCGCTTGGCCTGCCCTGTCGCGAGATCGATCTGGGCCGCGGGGCGGACCTCCAGGCGCTCATCGGCGAGGTGGTTCTGGAACCGGACGGGCGAGGAGGCACTCGGTCGGTGGCGAAGCTCGGCCCCTTGGGCAAGGCCCTTGTCCGAGGCGAGGTGGTGGTCTTGAACGAGGTCGTCCATACCGATCCCGACTCGCAGACTCTCCTCCACCAGATCGCCCAAGACGGCAAGATACAGCTCCACAACCCGGAGGGCGCGGACCGGGTGTACCGCGTCCATCCTTCGTCAGTCCTGGGGATGACGTGGAATCCCAAGGGCGGCGTCCAGGACCGGCCGACCGACGCTCTCTACTCGCGGCTCTTTTCGCGCCGCATCGGCTATCCCGATGCTGGCGAGGAGACAGAGCGACTGACCGGATGGGCGCGGGGACGTGGCATTCCGGACGTGCAGAAGGACGACGTGGAGCGCGTGGTGACGCTCCTGAACGATGTGCGGGAGCTGTCGCGGCGTGGGGGCGTCGACATCCCCCCTTCGTTCCGCGATGGGCAGCGGTTCCTGCTGCAGTGGAAGCTGACCGGCGACGTTCAACAGGGGCTCGAGCAGCTGCGCGGGCTGGCGTCCCAGCTGGATGACCACGGCCTGCAGTGGAAGGAGCTGACGACTCTGTTCGAACGGCACTTCGGGCACTTGGCGTAAGGGGCCCATGTCCTGCGATACGGGCGCGAGGCAGGCCCAGGTCTGTATGGGGACTGCGGGGGTGCCCGGTCCGGCGTCGCGCGCGATGTGGGGAGGCGCCCGGCGATGCGGGAGCTGCGGCGCCTTTGTTGCGCTCGACAGGCCCTGTCGGAACCCGAACTGCCCTCGCGGGCTGGCCCGAACCCGGCTGACCGACACGGGCGCGGCGGTGGAGTCCGGCTTCAGGACGGGCTTGAGCGACCCGCTCAACAACGAGGTCGTGGCCGCGATGTACGGTCGCTATGCGTCGGTGGTGAGTCGGGACGATCGAGAGGTGAGGCTGCGGCCCGGGGGCGGGTTCAGCACCAACCTGGAGGGGAGGATCGAGGTCGACCCCAGGCCCCTGGGTCCGGCTGCGCCCGTGGAGGATCAAGTCATCGTCAGCTGGGGAGGCATCGAGCACGAACTGGCCCATGAGGCATGGTCGCCCAGACAGATACTCGGCGCCGCAGAGCGAATCGCTGAAGGCCAGACCGATGACGCGTACACCGGCAAGTCCGGCGAGAGCCTATCGCCGGCGGCCAGGAGGCAGCTCAGGCACTGGCTGAACGTGATCGAGGACGGGCGCGTCGAGCGGCTGCTGCGGGATGCATTCCCCGGCGCCTTCAGGCGGATCCGGGCCTCGGACCTCCTCGACCAGCGCTGGGACGAGGCGGTGGGCGACGCTGTGCCTCTCCACCATCAGGTCATCGGCGCCGCTCTGTATGAGGCACTGCCCAACTTCGCGGTCCGTGCCGACGTCTATCGGCGCTTTAGCCCGGAGGCGCGACGGCTGTTCGATCGGATTCGACCCATCGTGCGGAGGGGCGTCGAGGGGGATGCCGGGCGAGCGCTGGAGGCCGCCGTCGAGGCCGTCGAGGTCCTCGACAGGGCCGGCGTCTTCCAGAGGAGCACGGGCGTTCCATCCACCCTCAAGGTGACGACTCACGCCGGCTCGCTGGGTGCCGACGGCGAAGCGCGGCCCACCGATGGGCCGCAGTCGCCCACGCCCGTCAACGTGCAGAAGCCGCGCGCCGATGCTGCCGGCGACACGAGACGAGGCGGCACCAGGAGGTGCTCCTCCTGTGGAAGCTTCATGCCTGCGGGCGGCGCGTGTCCCCAGTGTGGCGGCGGGCCGGGGGGAGGTGGCACGCGATGGCGCGGTGACGAGGCGAAGCGGGGCGGCGTCGGCCACGGGGAAGCGGGCGCGGGCGGCAAGCGGGGCCGCAACGGAGGCGATTCTGAGACGCGCTCCGCAGGAGGAGGCGCGTCAGGCGGCGCATCGGCGCGCGAGGAGGGATGCCCCGCAGAGGAGGCGGACGGATGCGGGCCCGAGGCGCAGGAGCTCCTGAGCGACTTGCGAAGGGAGGCCTCGCGGGCCTACGCGAGGGCCGTGGATCGATACGTCGAGGAGACGGCTCGCCGGGAGGCGCAGCGGGTGCACGACGGGAGGAAGCACGTGAGCGTGAGGTACGTCGACGGCACGCTGGTGGACCTGGATCTCAGCGACCCCGTGCCTCCGAGTGAGGATCAGATGGAGATGATTCGCGGCTTCCGGAATGAGTATGCGGGGGCAGCTCGACGGTTCTCGCGGGAGCTGGAGGCGATCAAGATGGAGGTGCAGGCCGACAAGCGCCTTCGGCGGCGGGGCCGCTTCGATCGCCGGCGCATGAAAGCAGCCGTCAAAGGGGACCGCCGGGTCTACTACAAACGGGGAACCGACATCGGACAGGACATCGCCGTGGCCGTGCAGGTCGACCGGAGCTCCTCGATGCGCTGCCATGACGTGTGGGATGAACAGAACGAGGAGTGGCACCGCACTCGTCCGGTGGAGGAGGCGGCCAAGGCGGCGGTAGTGACGGCTATGGCGCTTGAGCAGTCCGGGATCCCGTTCGAGATCCGGTCGTTCCACGGGCCCGGGCGCACGGGCGACCAGTGCGTGCACAAGACGTTCGCTGATGCGAGGGCCTCCGATGACCGGCTTGCTCAGCTCCTGTCGGCGGAAGGAAGGACCCCGATGAAGCCTGCGGTCGAGCTGACCCGTACGTCCCTATCGGTCCGTTCAGAGCAGGTCAAGCTAGCCTTCATCCTGGCTGACGGGCAGCCGACCCCGGCCATCACCGCTGAGGCCGTGCGCGAGGCTTTTTCCGCTATGGAGGCGCACGGAATCACGCCTGTTCTTGTTCTTGCCTTTCCAGGCGAGGTGGATGCCGACATGAGGAAGCAGATGGACAAGGTCGCGGGACCAGGCCGGTGGCAGCACGTCCGGAGCCCCGCTGCGTTGTATCGGATCGTGTCGGACCGGATCCGAGACGTGTATCGGAACGCGCGGCGGAGCCAGGGCTAGGTGGCGCGTGGTACAGGGGACATCGCGCGCGGCGCCCAAGCAAGGCGATAGGGCTTCGTGTAGTGAGTACTGCTCATCAGACCATAACCCAGCTGGGCCTCACGTAGCCGCACGTCAACCCCCACGCCCCTCTGAGGGCCCCGGGGGCAATGGCACCACAACTGAGATGGTTGGTGCGACGGAGATGTCCTCGTTGTGGCGCTCCGTGGGTAGATGCCGGGGCGGGGAGCCTAGGGCCCATCTGTGTCGTGTGTGACGGTTCCCTGCAAGGGCGTGACTTCCTAGGCCAAGCTGTGCTCGCCGGCTGCGAACGAAAGCGCCGACCGCACTCGCACCGGGCCGGAGTCCCGCTTCGGATTGCAGGTCGGCGCCCTCGTCCGGCGGTGTCTAGTCGCGATGTATCAGTTCACGTGCCGGGTGCTTGGCAGCCCCCCAAGGGCCGGAACATCGCACCCTTCGCGACGCCGGCTTCGTCTGCAGACTCAGGGTGGACCCGCGCTCGGCTAGAATGCCCGCGAAGCCAAAACCGCCAACGCATAGGCTTGCCATGCTCGGAGCAGGCTCCGCTCGGAGCGCAAGGCCAGGAGGGCCGAGTCCAAATGGCGATGGGCAGGTGCCGAGTTCAGGCTCCTGCAGGGCTCGATGGGGCGTGGCGATTCTCGCCTGGTCTCGGCGCGTCGTGCCCCAGATGCGCGACAGTCGGCACGCTGGGGCGCGCCTGGGCACGTTCGTCCCGCTCCAACCTTTCACGTTCCCGGTCCGCCAGCACGGCCTCCAGGTCGGCGCCGGCCAGGAGCAGGTCACGATCAGCTTGTCTCACTCGGTAGACGTTCACCGCTCTTACCTCCTTTGCTCTAGCACCTTCCTACGACACGTGCGCTCCCTGACGAGCTGGCGCCGGCGGTCAGCTACCCTGCCAGCCTCGTTCAGGTCGCGTCCCGCTATGTCCGACTCGTGGTCGTCTACGGCCTCCTTGCGATGCTGCCCAATGGTCTCACGAACACCAGACTGTAGATTCCGTTCCGGTTGCGCTTCGGGGTGGTTCGGTGCCGGCTGATTGACCGTGACGCCTCGATGACGTCGGGGTAGCGGTCGCACCTCAGACCCTGAGGCGTCTCGGCACGCGACCCGTTCAGTCGGTGCCAGTGGGACGCGTTGTGGTCTCCCTTACAATTATACCACAGATTCGAGGGGTCGTGTTGCGCGGAGCGGTCCAGCAACGAATTCCCGGTGCTCCAGCACGGATAGCGCAGGATCGGCGGCGGGCTCGGCCTTCCTCGAGGAGCTGACAAAGTCGTCGCGCGCGATGATCTTCAGCTAGTCGGCTGCGCAGCGCTCGGGAAGAGTGAAACAACGCTGCTTCCCTGCTGCCCCCTGCCCTAATGCCTCGAGCAGCGATGGGCGGTTCCGCGTCACGCGCGACCAGTACAGCGTCCAGGGCGAGCTCTGCAGTCTGGCGCAGTCCGTCTGTCCTCACCACACGCCCTGCGCTCCCGACTCCTGCATCGCGGCTTTGTGGACTGCGATCAGCTTTGTGACGTCCTCGTCGATGTGCGCGGTGCACATGAACCCATGGTTAGGTGAGATATGCAGCCCATTCTTGCGGTACAGCAACATCAATTCGCATCTGCTGAACACGTTCAATACCTTTGCGGCAGCGAGTCAGTGCACGGAGATGGTTGTGTATGAGACAGTCGCCAATGCCACTGCTTCCACGGTCTCGGATGCGAATCTGGATCCGGTGGCAGTGGCGCGCAAGGGCGTCTCCCTCGCAGACTCCGCCTATCGCCAGTTTGACCGGGCAGATGAGGACGGCGGCGAACCGCAGGGAATCGATATCCATGTGCCCGACGGTCCGCTTCGCGAGCGCCTCCGTGGGAATGCCGCAGTCGCGAGGGGAATCGATCAGGATCGGCGCGAAGTCACTGGCATCATGCGAGTCGCGCGTGTCGACCGCCGGGGTGGTGCCTATGCTGCCGATGAACCGGTGCAAGCGTGTGACGGCACCAGGAATGTCGGCCGGGCACAGAGCCAGGGTGGTGTCGAACGACCCTCGCTCGGAGCCACACATCGCGTAGCGCGCGACTGGCCATCTGCGCTGCACGATTCAAGTTAACGGCTGATCCTTGGCCGCCAATGGAAGGTCACAGCTCATTAGGCTGCGGTCACGCCATCGAGGTCGACGCCGCAGGTGCGGCTCACAGTTCAAGATGCAGCAAGTTCCGCTTCAACATACGTAAAGCACGTTCGGGATCGACACGGCCGTACAGGCCGCCGACGATAGAGACCATGTAGTTGGCATCGAGGAGCACCTCTCCGGTCGGGCGCAAGATCCAGCTTTCGCTCTCGTTGTATTGGGTGCCCGCCGCGATAAGCCTGAGGTCGCGGGCGAAATCGCCATCCTCCTTGCACTTGTGGTAGATCGTACCCCCGATCAGAAGGGTCGAGCAAGGTTGGTTGAAGAAGTTGACGCCGAACTGCAGGAAGTAGGTGTCTGTCTCCCTAACGTATCCAAGGTTGCGCCCGGTCGTTGCGGCCATGATCTCCTTCGCCAGAAAGGACCGGACGGCGTTTTCCTCTTCGGAGGAGGGGAGTGCGTGCGGATTGGCGGTCAGGTAGCTCAGGTAGCTATCCAGGTCGATGTTGAGCCGACCATCCCTGCGCGCGACGAAGTTACCGAACTCATCGTCGGCTGGCCTAAAGCCAGGGTACTCCTGGAGCAGGAATGTCTCCAGGTCGCGTCTCATTCCGCCGCTCTGGAACCGGTCCAACTCCTTCACGTTCTCGGCGTCGTAGGCCAGGCCGTACTTCCCTTCTACCCGCCGGTAAGCGAGCGGTGTATTGGGTGTCTTGAGGATAGTTCGTTTTACTTTTCGAACGGGAT
>JASFTE010000167.1:0-8676 GCA_050114035.1 Armatimonadota bacterium
CCGCGGTGACGTTCGGGGCGTTGGCGTTCCACTAACCGTGCGCATCGAGGAATGAGGAGACAAGCCTCGATGGAGACGTTGACCGGATGGCTGGAGCAGAACATCGCCTCGTCCCCGCTGATGGCGACTCTCGCTGCCCTCGCCGCCGGCGTGCTCATAAGCTTCACCCCGTGCGTGTACCCGGTCCTGGGCCCCACGGTGGCCTTCGTGGGAGCGCGGGCGGCCGGCAGCCGCGTCCGGGCCTTCACGCTGTCGCTGGTCTACGGGCTGGGGATGGCCATTATGTATGCGGCCCTCGGCGCCTTCGCGGCGCTGACCGGTCGCATGTTCGGGCAGTTCACCGCCAGCAACCCCTGGGTCCAGGGCTTCATCGGAGCCGTCTGTCTGCTCATGGGGCTCTCGATGCTCGATGTGTTCGCGGTCCAGATGCCCAGCGGCCTCCAGAGCCTGTACACGAAGCGCGTGGGCGGCCCCCACGTCGCGGCCCTCGCCGCGGGCGCCGTGTTTGCGCTCATCCCGGCCTCGTGCGCCGCGCCGGTGCTGTTGGTCATACTGGCATTCGTGGCGGTGGGCAAGGACGTGCTCTACGGCGTCGCCCTGCTCTTCGCTTTCGGCATCGGGGTGAGCGTGCTCGTCGTCCTCGTCGGCACCTTCGCCGGTCTGCTCACCGCCCTGCCGAAGTCGGGCAAGTGGATGGACAGGATCAAGCACGGCATGGGCTGGGTGATGGTCGTGCTCGGCGTCTACTTTTTCTTCAGCGCGGGCCGCCTCAGCCAGGGGCCCGAGCCCGTGATCGCCAGGTCGGAGGCCTCGCTCTCCGACTATCGGGGCGAGGTGGTATTGCTCACCTTCTGGGCCTCGTGGTGCCAGGCGTGCATGGAGGAGGTCCCCGAGCTTCGCCGGCTGTACGAGAAGTACCACGACCAGGGGCTCGAGGTCGTCGCCGTCAATGGGCAGGAGAGGCCCGGCCTCGCCGCCGAGACCGCGAAGAACATGGACATGCCCTACACGGTCCTGCTCGGGCCGGAGGGCGCCGATGTGTGGAGCAAGTACCGTGTCCTTGGGCTGCCGCTCAACGTGCTGATCGACCGCTCGGGCGTCATCGTCTACCACGCCGGCGCGATCCCGGCGGATACAGACGAGCAGATCGCCCGCTTGCTTGCCGAGAAGGGCGGCGAGCCGGACCCATCGCTGCAGGTGGGCGACGAGGTGGGCATGGTCGCCCCCGACTTCACCCTCCCGACGGCGCAGGCGGCGGCAGGGCTGGAGGGAGCGGCCGAGCCAACCCACGGCGATGAAGTGGGCCGCATGGCCCCGGAGTTTACCTTGCCTGCCGTGGACGGCACAGAGATCTCGCTGGCCGACTGGCGCGGACGTGTGGTGCTCATGCATTTCTGCTCGTCGTACGACAGCGGCGAGGATGCGGAGCCGGAGTTGCGCCGGCTGTACAGGCGGTACCACGACGACGGCCTCGAGGTCGTCGGCGTCAATGTCGGTGACGACCGCCTGGCGGTCGAGGCCAGAGCACGGGAGCGGGCGCTCCCCTACCCGCTGCTCGTCGGCATTGACAGCCCGGACCTCCCGCGCCAATACGACACACTGCACACGCCGCTGCTCATCCTCGTCGATCGGTCCGGCGTGATCGCCTACCGAGGCGCCGCGCTCCCCGGCGATCTCGACGAGCGAATCGCCCAACTCCTGGAAGCAGACGCTTCGTGAGGGCGACTGGTCCGCTCTCTGCCGCATGTGGCCCAGGCCAGGGATCCCCACGTTGACGCTGCCCTGGCGCATTGTTAGAATGAGCATCATAGCTGTGTGAGCAGACGTGGGGGCGGCTGTGTGGCCGTCGTCGTCCGCGGCCGAGGTGGGTAGTGGCCATGCGCAGAGCCATCGCCGTGCTTGCAGTCATCGTGGTGCTTGGTGTCGTCGGCGTCACGATCGCGGCGCGGTCCCGCACTAAGGCCGGCATCGAGGCGCCCCATCCCGCTGCGCCCGCCCGCACGGTGCGGCAGCCCGCCGTCGCCGGGCCCGCCGGCTTCGGCTTCTACAATTCAGACCCAGAGATCCTCGAGCAGACCGTGCGTGACCACCTGGCGCGGGCGCCCGAGCCGGAGCTGCCCGGACGCCTCGTCGCGCTGATCTCGGCCCACGCCGGCTACCGATTCTGCGGCGACGTGATGGCGCACGGCTACAAGTGCCTCGACGGACAGCAGTACGACACCGTCGTCATTGTCGGGCCGAGCCACGGCGGCTGGTTCCAGGGGGCCGCCCTGCCCGAGACCGACGCGTGGCGGACGCCGCTGGGCACCGTGCCCATCGACGCGGAGTTGTGCGCCGAGCTGGCAGATGCCCATGAGCTATTCTTCGCCTCCCGCGGAGCGCATGCGTCCGAGCATTCGGTGGAGGTGCAGGTGCCGTTTCTGCAGGTGGCGCTGGGCGACTTCAAGCTCCTCCCCATCGTCGTGTGGGACAGGTCCGAGGGCTCATGTGCAGCCATAGCCAAGGCGCTGTCGAAGGTGCTAGCCGAGAAGAACGTGCTCCTCGTGGCCAGCAGCGACATGTCACACTACCCGAAGTACGATGATGCGAATACGGTCGATAAGGCGATGCTCGCGGCCATCGCGAGCTTCGATGTGCGGCAGGTGTTTGCAGCGGATGTTGCGCTCATGGGCCGGGGCGTGAGGAGTCTCGAGTGTACGTTGTGTGGCTTCGCGCCGGTGGTCATTGTGATGGACGCGGCCCAGCGGCTCGGGGCGACGACGGCGGAGGTCCTCACGTACGCCAACTCCGGCGACGCCGATCCCACGATGGTCAACAGATGTGTCGGCTACTGCGCCGTGGCGCTGTGCGCCGGGCAGGCCACCGAGACACGGCGGCGTACAGACGCCGCGGAGCCCACCGGGGCAGAGGACCTCACGGCCGCGCAGCGGCGGGAGGTGCTTGCCGTAGCCCGCCATGCTCTCGAGGCGTATCTCGCTGACGAGGAGCCGCCTTCCGCGAAGACGGACGATCCCGCGCTGAAGCGGCCGAGCGCGCTGTTCGTCACGCTGAAGAAGCAGGGAATGCTGCGCGGCTGTGTTGGCTGCTTCGCGCCCGATGCGCCGCTGGTGGAGCAGGCGCAGAAGATGGCGATCGAGGCGGCGACGCGCGATCCCCGGTTCCACCCGCTGAAGGCCGCGGAGCTGAAGGACATCGAGATCTCGATCCAGGTGCTCTCCCCCATCCGGCCGGTGGGCTCGCCCGAGGAGATCCGCGTCGGGGAGCATGGGGTCGTCGTGCGGCAGGGGGCGCGCCAGGGAGTGTACCTGCCAGATGTGGCCACCGAGATGGGCTGGACGCGGGAGCAGATGCTGACGTCGCTGTGCTTCGACAAGGCCAGACTGCCGCGGGATGCCTGGCGGCGCGGAGCGGAGCTGTACGTGTTCACGACGGAACGGTTCTCGGAGGCGGACTTCGCGAGGCAGTGACGATGAGTGCGACGGACGACACTCGGGAACGACGGGCGACCGGCGTCCAGAGGCGGCGGCTGCTCTCTGCCGCCGCCGGCATGGCCGCTGCGCTCGTCGGGTGCGGCCGCGATGGCCCGGACGTGCAGGCTCGCGACGCCGCTCCGCGGCCGCCGCGCCCTGCCCCCGGCGATGCGCCGGGCAAGTCCCGTGTGGTGATCGTGCGAAGCGCGGACGCGCTCGACGAGGACGGACGCGTCAGCGATGCCGTCGTGGGCTCCATGCTGGAGACCGCCATGCTGAAGGCCTCGGGCGCCGCGAGCCTCGAGGACGCGTGGGGCGCCTACGTGCAGCCGCGCGACGTGGTGGGCGTCAAGGTGAACTGCCTCGGCGGCGCGTCGCTCTGCACGCACCCGGCGCTTGTGGACCACATGGCCGACGGGATGCAGCGGGCGGGCGTGCCGGCGGCAAGCATCATCATCTACGACCGGGAGACGAGCGAGCTGCAGGAGTGCGGCTTCACCCTGCGGGAGCGAGGCGGCGTGCGGTGCTATGGGACCGACGCCGTCGGCTACGAGCCGGAGTGGACGGTGATCGGGAGCACGGGATCGCGCTTCAGCGGCATCGTCACCCGGCAGTGCAGTGCCATCGTCAACGCGCCGCTGCTCAAGGACCACGACGGCGCGGGCGTTACATGCGCGCTCAAGAACCACTTCGGCTCCATCAATAACCCCAACAAGCTGCACACCGACCACTGCGACCCGCACATCGCCAACATCAACTGCGCGCCGGCGCTGCGCGAGAAGCAGCGGATCAGCATCTGCGATGCGTTGCTCGTGTGCTACGAGGGCGGGCCGGGCTTCAAGCCCGACACCACGGTTCCGTACGGGGCCATCCTGGCGAGCACCGACCCGGTGGCGCTCGATACGGTGGGCTTCGGGATCATTGAGCAGCTGCGCGGGGCCAACGGCCTGGAGCCCATCGCCGCCCAGGAGCGCGCTCCGACGTACATCGCCACGGCCGCCGACGAAGAGCATCGACTCGGCAGAAACCGGCTGGAGGACATAGAGCTCGTCGAGGCCAGGTTGACGGCCTGAGAGGCACGCACCATGCGCGGAAGGCTGACACGGCGCGAGATGCTCCAGGAGACCCTCCGGCGCGGCATCGCCCTTGGCGTGTGCCCGGCCGCGGCGGCATACGCCGGCGATCGGGCCCACGCCGCCCCGGCGAAGTCGCGGCTCACATTCTATCCCGCGCGGTACTATGAGAAGCTGCCCGGCAAGAAGATCAAGTGCACTCTGTGCCCGAAGGAGTGCGTGGTGGGCGATCGCGAGCGGGGCTTCTGCGGGGCGCGCGAGAACCGCGACGGCACGTACTACACCCTCGTCTGGGGGCAGGTGGCCGCCGTCAACATCGACCCCATCGAGAAGAAGCCCTTCTTCCATTTCCTCCCCGGCAAGCGTGCCTTCTCCATCGCCACGGCCGGCTGCAACATGGACTGCAAGGACTGCCAGAACTGGGAGATCTCCCAGACGCGGCCGGAGCAGATCGAGCACGTGGACGTCATGCCCCCCAAGGCGGTCGTGGGCGCGGCCGTCAAGTACCGGGCCCCGGTCATCGCCTACACCTACGGCGAGCCGGTCATCTTCTACGAGTTCATGCTCGAGACGGCCTACGAGGGCCACAAGCAGGGCGTCCGGAGCGTCATGGTGTCCAACGGGTACATCTGTGAGAAGCCCATGCGGCAGGTGGCGCGGCATCTCGACGCCATGAAGATCGACCTGAAGGGCTTCGACGAGCCGTTCTACGTCAAATACTGCGTCGGCACGCTGCAGCCCGTCCTTGACACCATCGAGCTGGTCCACTCCCTGGGAACGTGGCTGGAGCTCGTGTACCTGGTGGTGCCGACCCTGAACGACGACCCGGCGAAGATCAAGTCCATGTGCCGCTGGCTGGTGAAGGCCATCGGGCCGGACGTGCCCATGCACTTCTCCCGCTTCACGCCCCACTACCAGCTCAAGAACCTCCCGCCCACGCCGCTGAAGACGCTGGAGCGCTGCCACGCCATCGCGCGCGAGGCGGGCATGCGCTACGTGTACGTGGGGAACGTGCCCGGCCACAAGACCGAGAACACCTTCTGCGCCGGGTGTGGGAAGGTCGTCGTCGCGCGCCGCTGGTACGAGGTGGTCGGCGTGCACCTCAAGGACGGCAAGTGCCCGGACTGCGGGCGGAAGATACCCGGGGTGTGGAATTGACGCACGTGCCGTCCGGGGGCGGCGTCAAACGGGGGACTGGCAAGTGAGCCGCGCGTTCTCCACAGCCCTCGCGGGCCTCGGATTCACCGCGCTGCTGCTCCAGATCATCCTCACGCGGGAGCTGCTCGCCTCCTTCTTCGGCAACGAGCTGTGCATCGGGCTCATACTCGTTGACTGGCTGCTGCTGGTCGCCATCGGGAGCGGCCCGCTCGGCGCCCTGATCCTCCGCCGGCGTCCCGGCTATGGCGCGTTCGTAGTCGTCCAGCTCCTCGTCGCCATTCTGCTGCCGGTGAGCGTATTCCTCAGCCGCTGCGTCAGCGGCGGCGCGATGTTCCCGGGCGAGGTCATCGGCCCGCTCGTGACGCTCCTGCTCGCGGCCCTCGTGCTCCTGCCGTGCTGCGTCCTGCTGGGCCTGCAGTTTGCCGTGGGCTGCAGCATGGCGAGTGGCACGGGTTCCCGAGGACCTCGTGTGACACAGCTTGCTCGTCAAGCTGTGCGATCTTCTGCAGGCGCACGGACAGCAAGCCGCCCATGCCACCCGGAGGAGTCGCGATCGTCAGTCCCGGCCGTCAGCCGCGTGTACGTGCTGGAGTCCCTGGGAGCTGTGCTCGGCGGGCTGCTGTTTCACTACTGGCTCGCCGACCATCTGCAGCCGATGCGGGCCGTCCTCCTGCTGGGCGCGGCCAATGCCGCCTGCGCCTGCGCGGTGGCACTCGTGCACCTGGACGGTCTGCGCATGACTATGCTGGCCAGCGGGGCGGGGACCGCCGCCGCGGTGCTTGTGGCGTACGCCGCCCTCCCCATGGGGGATGGCCTTGCGTGGGAATCCCTCACGCTGCGCTGGCGCGGCTTCGAGCTCATCGCCTCCGAAAACTCCCGCTACGGCAACCTCGCCGTGACGGCCGCCGAGGGCCAGCGGAGCTTCTTCCAGGACGGGCTCCTGATGTTCACCACCGAGTACCGGCCGCCGAGCGAGGAGCTGGCGCACCTCACGCTCCTGCAGCACCCGCGGCCCGCGCGCGTCCTGCTCGTCTCCGGCGGGCTCGGCGGGACGCTGGGGCAGATGCTGCAGCATCCCATCGAGCGGCTCGACTACGTGGAGCTGGACGCGCGCGTGGTGCCGCTGGCGAGGGAGCACCTGCCCGCCGAGCTGAAGCGGCCGCTGGACGATCCCCGCGTGGCCGTCCACTTCCTGGACGGACGGCGCTTCGTCGCCGACACGGCCCGCGCAAGCCAGGACTCGGCGGGGGAGTATGACGCCATAGTCGTGGGCCTCCCCGATCCCTACACGGCGATGCTCAACCGCTTCTACACCGAGCAGTTCTTCCGCGAGGCGGCCGCCGCGCTGCGCCGCGGCGGCATCTTCTGCACGACGCTCTCGTCCTCCGAGTCGTTCCTCATGGGCCCGCGGCAACTGCTGCACGCGAGCGTCTACCGGGCACTGAGCGCGGCCTTTGCCGAGGTGCTGGTGATCCCGGGCGATCCGACCTACTTCCTGTGCGCGACCCAGAAGGGCGTCCTCACTGCCGACGATGCGCTGCTCTCGCGCCGCTTCCGGGAGCGCGAGCTGCAGTGCACGGCCGTGCAGCCCTTCTTGATCGAGGTGAAGCTGTGGCCCTTCCGGCGCGACCAGTACATGGAGGCTCTGGGCCGGGCGCCGCCCACGGAGCCCAACGACGACTTCCGCCCCATCACGTACTACTACTTCCTGCGGCTCTGGGTGCGGCAGTTCTCCCCCGGCCTCGCCGATGCCCTCGCATCGGCGGGCCGGGCGGCGGCCTGGGTGGTCGGAGTCGCCCTCGGCGCCGCCGCCATCATGGCAGGCGGGCTCTGGTGGTGGCGCCGCTACGACACGGTGGCCGTCGTGAGCGCCCTGGCCGCCACCGGCCTGGTGGAGATGGGGCTCTCGCTCATCGTGCTGTTCGCCTTCCAGGTGATCGCCGGGTATATCTTCTACCAGCTGGGCATACTGGCGACGCTGTACATGGCCGGGCTCGCCGTCGGCGCCGCCCTCGGCCGCCGGCAGACCAGGGCGGCCGCCAGGCCGTCGGCGCTCCTGTTCGCCGGGTGCCTCGCGGCCCTCGCCGCGCTGTGCCTGGTGCTGCCATATGTCCTCGCGTTCCTCCAGGCGCGCGCCGCCTGGGCGAACACCGTGCTCGGCGCCGTGGCCTTCACGGCAGGCGGCCTCGGTGGATGCGCCTTCCCGCTGGCCATCGGCCTCACGGCGCCCAGCGGCGCAGACACCGCCCGCACGGGGGCCGCTCTATACGCCGCCGACCTGCTCGGCGGCGCCTTCGGCGCGCTCCTGGTCACGCTGGCCGCACTCCCCGCCCTGGGCCTCGCGGCCACGTGCAATGTCCTGGGCCTCCTCGTCCTCGCCGGGCTCATCCTGGTCATCCCCTCCGTGGCCCGAGCAATGCGCGGCCGCGGGGGCACGACGGTCTCGTAGGCGGCGCCGGCCGCGCCCTGCCGGGCAGGAAGGGCCCGGGTCGCGGGCGAAGCGGAGGAGGCGCATTGGGCCGGAGGGTTGTTCAATACTCCGGTGCAGAGAACAGCGTGTCCTGGAGCATCCCGTGACCCATGACGCAGAGCCAGATGACGGACGGCCCGCCGCCGATGGGCATCGCGTGATGGTCATCGGCCTCGATGGGGCCGGGTTCGATGTCATCGGGGGGCTGCTCGCGGGCGGCCGGATGCAGAACCTGGCGCGCCTGCAGGAGACGGGCGCGTCGGGGACGCTCCGGAGCATATACCCGCCCATTTCCGCCATCGCCTGGCCGTCCTTCTACACGGGCGTGGGGCCGGGGAAGCACACGGTCTTCGGCTTCTCGCACTTCCACCCGGCCACGTATGGGCGGACGCTGGCCAACGCCCGCAGCGTCGCCGTCCCGACCATATGGGATCTGGCGTCGGCGCGGGAGAGGCGCAGCGTGATTGCCAATGTCCCCATGACGTACCCCCCGGCGCCGCTGCAT
>JASFTE010000168.1:0-8619 GCA_050114035.1 Armatimonadota bacterium
AGGATGGGATGAGGGTGGAGGAGGCGCGGGTCGACGCGGCGGGGATCGTTGAGTGGGTGGCGGGATAGCAGACGGGGCACGGGCGTGATGACGTCCCATGGCCATTGGGTCGGCGACAATGGGTACCAGGTCTGGCCCTTGAAGTCCGTGGCAGGGACTGAGGCCTGCCATCCTACAGGTTCTTCGGAGTTGGGGGCACCATTCGGAGGAAGTAGGCGGCCGGGAACGTCCGGCTGAACCGCGGTCTCCCGGATGGGATTCGGGAGTCCGGACGAAGGAGTCTTGCTGCTATGAGTCCACGAGCAACCACAGGCTGGATCATCTGTCTGGTGGCCGCGTTGGTGAGCGTCGCCGGCGCGGGTCCCACGCCGGAGCAACAGGCGGCGCGGCAGATCCTCGACGCGACGGGCGTGAGGGGCGGTCTCATCGTGCACCTGGGGTGCGGCGACGGGAAGCTGACGGCGGCACTGCGCCAGGACGGCAAGTACCTGGTCCAAGGGCTGGACGCGGATGCGGGAAACGTGCGGGTTGCCCGGGAGCACGTGCGCTCGCTGGGTCTGTATGGCGGCGTATCAGTGGATCAGTTGCGTGGCGGGGGCCTGCCGTACGCGGACAACCTCGTGAACCTGCTGGTCGTCGAAGACCTGGGCGAGGTGCGGATGGCGGAGGCGCGGCGCGTGGTCGCGCCCGATGGCGTCGCGTACATCAAGGTCGGTCGCGAGTGGACGAAGAGCGTCAAGCCGCGGCCGGGGAACACCGACGAATGGACGCACTACCTGCACGACGCAAGCGGCAATGCGGTGGCGAACGACGAGATGGTGGGGCCGCCGCGGTACCTGCAGTGGGTCCAGGAGCCGCGGTATACGCGGAGTCACGAGCACATTCCGAGCATCTACGCCGTGGTCTCGACCGGGGGGCGGATCTTCTACATCGCTGACCAGACGCCCGTCGCCTCGCTCCGAACACCATCCGAGTGGGAGCTCATAGCGCGCGATGCCTACAACGGGACTCTCCTGTGGGAGCGTCCCGTCGGCACGTGGTTCCCGCATATAGTCAACTGGGGCCAGACGCCGCCTCAGCTCGAGCGAAGGCTGGTAGCCGTTGGGGACCGGGTCTACGTCACGCTTGGGCTTCACTCGCCGCTGAGTGCGGTGGATGCGGCGACAGGAGAGGCCGTCAAGGTCTACGAGAACACTCGCGGCACCGAGGAGATCATCCATCACAAGGGGACGCTGCTGCTGGCGGTCCGAAGCGTCACCGACGAACGAGTCGCAGAGCTCGCCAAGTGGCCGGAGCTCATGGCAAGGGACGGGTCGCCTCTGTATGCGCGGGAGTCGGCGCAGCCGCTGATCACTCGCCTGCGCAGGAGCGAGACGCAGGCCGAGGTGGCGATCCTCGCGCTCGACCCCGACACGGGCAGCGTGCTGTGGAGGAGAGATGGCGACGACGTGGCCGGGCTGAGGACGCTCAGTCTGCGCGCCAACGGGGACCGGGTGTTCTACCAGAAGGGGGCGGACGTTGTCTGCGTTGATCTGAGGACCGGAGAGCAAGTGTGGTCCGAGGCGCCGGGGCCCCTGCGCGTGGTGTGCGATAGCAGCGTCATATGTGCCGATGGCAAGACGGTAAAGGCGCTGTCGCCGGCGACCGGACAAGTGCAGTGGACACAGGACACGTTGCTCACCCAGATTCGGGATGCGTTCGTCATCAACGGATCGGTGTGGCTGGGCGGGTTCAAACCGATCGAGGGGAAGAGGAGCCCGGCGTGGGGACCGTACTTCGCGACGCAGCGGGATCTGGGGACGGGCGAAGTGCTGAAGCACATCGAGCCGGAGAACCCGGGGCACCACCATCGCTGCTACCAGAACAAGGCCACCCTCCGTTACATCCTGGGGGGCAGGAGGGGGACGGAGTTCATCGATCTGGCGTCGGGGGAGGTGCTGTGGAATAGCTGGGCTCGCGGGGTGTGCAGGTACGGCGTCATGCCGTGCAATGGCCTGCTCTACACGCCGCCTCATGCCTGCGGGTGCTACATCGGGGCGAAGCTGACCGGGTTCAACGCCCTGGCCGCGGAGAAGGCAAGTGGGGCGGCGCCGGCAGAGGCAGCGGTGTTGGAGCGCGGTCCTGCGTACGACGTGCCACCGTCCGGATCTCCGGCTCTGGGGCCGGACGACTGGCCGACGTATCGCTACGATGGCGAGCGGAGCGGCCGCACGCCGACCTCCGTGCCCGCCGCCGTGCGGCCCGTCTGGGAGGCGGACGTCGGCGGGAAGCTCACCAGTCCCACTGTCGCCGGGCGCAAGGTGTTCGTGGCGTCGGTGGATGAGCACCGAGTGTGGGCGATCAATGCCGATTCCGGTGAGCCCGTGTGGCGCTTTACGGCGGGGGCCCGGGTGGACTCGCCGCCGACGGTCCATCAGGGCCGGGCGATCTTCGGTGGGCGCGACGGGTACGTGTACAGCGTCCGCGCGTCGGACGGCGCGTTGGCCTGGCGTCTGCGAGCGGCCCGGGAGGACCGGCGCATCGCGGCCCGGGGGCAGCTGGAGTCGGCGTCGCCGGTGATCGGGAGCGTTCTGGTGCGGGATGGCGCCGTGTACTGCACGGCGGGCAGATCGTCCTACCTGGACGGCGGGATCGACCTGTGCCGGGTGGAGCCCGAGACGGGCCGGGCGCTGTCGCGAACGGCGATCTACAGTCCCGACCCGGAGACGGGCAGACAGCCCCCGCAGTCGGCCCCGGCGGTCATGCCCGGTGCGCGGGCGGATATCCTCTCGGCCGATGACGGTCACGTGTACCTGCGGGACCTGGTGTTCAGCAAGGGCGGGAGCGCCGAGCCCGAGGGAGCTCCCCACCTGTTCACGCTGACCGACTTTCTCGATGGCTCGTGGACGCACCGGTCGTACTGGATCTACGGCACGCGGCCGTCCATCTCGACGGGCTGCAGCGGGCGGGCCAAGAATCTCATCTACGGCAGGTTGCTCGTGTTCGACGCCGGGGCGATCTACGGCTACGGGCGGAGAGCCGTCCACTGGTCGAGCGCACTGGAGGACGGGCCATACCGGCTGTTTGCCGTAGCGCGGGAGGACGGGACGGGGCGGTGGGAGGCGCCCGTGGGGATCCGCGTGCGCGCGATGGTGCTGGCAGACAAGGTCTTATTCGTCGCCGGGCTCCCCGGGGGCGAGCTGCCGGTGCGGGACGAGAGCCGGGGAGGGGTGCTCGTGGCCATCTCGACCTCCGACGGCGCGGAGCTGGCGCGCTGCCGACTTCCGTCCCCGCCGGTCTTTGACGGCATGGCCGCCGCGTATGGGCGGCTCCACATCTGCACCACGGACGGGAGGGTCCTCTGCCTGAGCGGATAGCAGCGCCGGCGGGTTGCTGCAGGTCGTCCGGTATGGCGCAGCCTCTGTCAGATCTCCTCCCACTGCCCCGGGATTGGCACCGGGAATCGGCCCTCTTCGTCAGGCTCGACTGGGACGGGACTATCGGGCGCGAGGGTGTCGAGGTAGTCGCAGAACTTGAATGTGGAGCCCATCATGTCGTCCCAGGTGACGGTCTGCCCGGTGTGGCAGGCGGCGCGGCCCATGAGCGTGGTGAGGTCGGAGTAGACGGCACGGATGGCCTCGTTGTGCGGGCGATCCTCCCGGATGCTGGCGATGAAGTCGTTCCACTCGTACTGCCACGGACTGACGGCGTCGGGGGTGGGTGTCCAGGAGATGTTGTCCTCGGCGATCCGCTGGTCGTTGAACATGCGGACCGTTGCGCGGTGCGTCTGGCCGGAGAACTGCGCGGCGCATTTGGTGCCGTGGATGTAGGTGGCAAATTCGCCGCGTGTCTTGGCGATGCGGCGGAAGCCGCACATGGCCTTGGTGCCGTCGGCGAAGGTGAACTCCATGGAGTAGACGTCGATGTTCTGGCCGCAATCCTGGCTGCCGGGGACGCGCCCGCCGAGGCCGTTGCAGGAGACGGGCCAGGCATCCTTGATCCAGCAGCACTCGTCGATCTGATGGATCAGGTAATCCACATAGTGCCCGGAGCCGATCCAGAACAGGTGGATTCTGCCGAACTCGAGCTGGCTCAGGAGGTCGGTGGCGTTCTCGCCCTGAGGCTTGAGCCATCGGCCGCCGCCGAGGCGATTGGCGCGGATGAGGGGTATCTCGCCCATGTCCCCGTTGCGGATCTTCTCGATCAACTGCGCGCGTGCCGGGGAGTGACGGCACTGGAGCCCGGCGGCGATCTTGACGCCCTTGTTCTCGGCCTCCTCGCCGGCGCGGAGCAGGCGACGCAGATTGCCCGGATCGGCGGCGAAGGGCTTTTCCATGAAGACGTTGATGCCCTTCTGGACGGCGTACTCGACGTGGACGGGTCGGATGTAGGCCCGGGTGGTGCACATGGCGATGTCGCCGGGGCGGAGGATGTCAATGGCCTTGCGGTACGCGTCGAAGCCGAGGAACTTGCGGTCCTCGGTGACGTCGAGCCTGTCGGCGAACTTCTGGCTCAGGTTATTGAGCGTGCGCTCTATCTTGTCCTCACGTAGATCGGCCATCGCGTACAGCTTCATCGGGCCGCCGTCGGGGACGTTCATGGCATCGCGCACGGCGCCGGTGCCGCGCCCGCCGCAGCCAATGAGCGCAAGGCGAATGGTGTTGTCGTCCTGGGCGTACGCACCGTGCGCGAGACCGCCGAGCACGGCCGCGCCGGCTGCGAGCGAGCCGGTCTGTTTGAGGAAGCGTCGTCGGGTGGGGTTCGGGACATCGTTTGGTTGAGTCATGGCATTCTCCTCGGCCAATTGTTGATAGGGCACGTCATCAGATACAACGGGCGAGAGTGCCCTTGAGTGCCCTGTGGCGTGCGTACGTGGAATAGCCTTCGCCGTGCTGGGATGGCTTCCCTGCGTCGCCAGTGGGCGTGGTCGAGGGTAAGGCCTCCACCGCCGAGGCAGCGCTGGTGAGGGAGACGGAGCCGGCACACGAGTCTTCGGGTGGGCTAGCTCACAGGCCAAGGCGAGGAGGCCCAAGGCCGCACGGGGAAGTGACGGCCATCATGTCGCTCAGCATGCCTGAGCGGCCGAGCCTCCACCAGGCAATATGCGAAGACGACACTGGTTCGTGCTGGGAGCGCTCGGGGCAGGCGTCCTGGCTGGCGCCGTTGTTCTGCTCCGCACGCCCGGGCCTCCCACAATACGTCGCGTCCACATCCAGGCCTTCCGGTACGGTACCGTCCCGCACGTCATCCGGGCGAACCGTGGCGACCGATTGCTTCTGACTTTCTCCTCGCGCGACACCGGCCACAGCGTCTTCCTCCAGGAGTACGACCTGGACGTGAAGATCAGCCCGGGGACCGAGTTCGTGGAGGTGTTCAGCGCGAGTCGCCCCTGGGAGCCCTCGCGCCGGGTGCGCCAGGTCGAGTTGGTCGCCGGACGGCCCGGCATCGTCGGTGCTTTGACCAGCAAGGCGCGGTTCCGATGTCACGTGTACTGCGGCCCGATGCACGGGTTCGAGCAGGGCGACCTCGTCGTGTGGCCCAACTACTTGCTTGTCCTGAGTCTGTTGGGCCTGCTGGCGACGGGCGTTCTGAGTGCTGCTCGCGCACTGTCCGGTCCGGCCACCACCGACAGCGCGCAGGACCACGCTGATGACGAAGGCAGCGATCTGTTCGCTCGGTTTCCGGCTCTGAAGCGCCTGTTCCAGCGCCCCAGCCTGCAGTTCACGCTCATGTTGCCCATGATGGCAGGAGTGTATCTGATGGTGCTGACGGGGCTCCTTGGCACGAAGGTGGCGGGCCGCAACCTGGCGATCATGGGCGTGTGGGTGGTGTGGCTGTTTCTACTTACGGCTGTGTTCGTCCCGCTCGGAGGGCGCTTCTGGTGCCTCGTGTGCCCGCTTCCGATTGTGGGCGACTGGGTCCAGTGGAAGGGCACGAGGCCGCAGCATGGCGATGCCCCCGGCCCGCGCCGCGACCGGTTCGCCAGACTGTGCCTCACGTGGCCGGAGTGGCTGAGCAATGTGTGGCCGCGCACGCTGCTATTCCTGGCCATGGGAACGTTCAGTACGCTGATTGTGGGCTCACCCCGCGTTACTGCCTTCCTGCTGCTGGGCATGTTCGCTCTGGCCACGCTCGTGTCGTTCATCTACGAACTCAGGGCCTTCTGCCGGTATCTGTGCCCGATCAACGCCTTCATCGCGCTCTACTCGATGGTCGGACGTCTCGCACTGCGGCCAACGTCACGGGGGGTGTGCGCCGAGTGCAGGGATCGCACGTGCCGGAGCGGAAGCACCAGGGGCTGGGCGTGCCCGTATGGGCTGTGTTTGGCGGAGGTCGATCGAAACAACGACTGCGGCCTGTGCACGGAGTGCGTGAAAACGTGCGCCCATGACAACGTCTCACTGTATTGGCGGCCATTTGCGTCGGACCGGCGCCTGGCCAACGTGAGTGAGGCGTTTATGTCCATCGCCCTGCTGGTGCTCGGGGTGGCCTCCTGCGTGACCCATCTGGGGCCGTGGCCTGAAGTACGGAACTGGGTGGACCTGCTCGACAGGCAACGGTGGGATCTCTTCTGGCGTTATGTCGTGGTCCTCTGGGTCTTGGCATTCGTGGCTGCGCCCGCCATTGTGCATGCGACGGCGTGGTTGGGGAGGTGGCTCGGGCGCGCGAGAGTTCCCCCGAAGACCATCTTCGTCTCAAACGCCGCCGCCCTCGTACCCATCGGGCTGACGACCTGGGTCGCCTTCGCGGTGCCGCTCATCATGGTGCACTCCACGTTCGTCCTGATGACCCTGTCGGACCCGTTCGGGTGGAATTGGGACCTGTTGGGGACGGCAGGCATGCCGTGGCGGCAGATCATGCCGGCGGCTACTCCGTGGATCCAGGCGGGAGTCATTCTTGCGGGCGTCGGCTACACGCTGCGAAACGGGCTCCGCAACTGGCGGGAGATCACTGGCAGCCCCCGGGGGGCGCTATTGGGCGCGTCGCCATTCGGCCTCGGCGTGTTGGCCTTTGGCGCCGCGATGCTGTGGTTCTTCACCAACTGACCATGACGTCGTCGTCGGCCGCCCCGGGCCGGCAGCGCACGGCACGCCGCACCATCTCAGGGCTCTGAGCAGATGAAACGATCCATCGTGATCTTCGCCGTCGTCGGAGTACTCGTTGGTGTGCCCGTCCTCGTCTTCATGCTCCAGGCACGCCAGACAGGCCTCTCGTACCGGGAGCTGTGGGAGCAGATAGGCCGGCGTGGGGGTGTCTCCGTCCGAGAGGCCGAGCCGACTCTCACGACGCCGACGCGCAGGGGTGGGAAGATCGCGTTCCTGGAAGCCGCCCCGATCGGGCTGGCGCCGTCGGAGGAGGGCCCACGTGTCGGCTACGTGACAATCGCCGATCTCGACGTGGACGGCCGCCAAGACGTGCTCGTTTGTGACATGCTCGCCAACCGCATCGGCTGGATCCGGCAGACGCCGTCGGGTGAGTTCGTGGAGACCACCATCGCTCACGAGGTGATGGCGCCGGCCCGCGTCGAGCCCAACGATGTGGACGGCGACGGGGATCTCGACCTTCTCATCGCCTGCATGGGCATACTCTTCCCCAACAACGACAAGATCGGCTCGGTCGTCGTGCTCGAGAATCGCGGTGCGCAGCAGTTCACGCGCCACCTGATCGTTGACCAGATAGCGCGCGTCACGGATGTGCGGGCCGCCGACCTGGACGGCGATGGAGACCAGGACCTGGTGGCCGGGCAGTTTGGCTACGACGACGGGGAGATCCGGTGGCTGCAGAACGAGGGCGACTGGAGCTTCACCAGCCACATCCTCTTGCGCCTCTCCGGGACGATCCACACACCGGTCTCGGACATGGACGGAGACGGCGACCCGGACATCGTGGCCCTTGTCTCCCAAGAGTGGGAGGAGACGTACGTCTTTGAGAACGACGGCGCCGGGGGGTTCGAGCCGCACCTCATCTACGGCAGCGCCAACGAAGACTTCGGCAGCAGTGGGATCGACCTCGTGGATCTCGACGCAGACGGCGACCTCGATGTCCTCTACACCAACGGGGATGCCTTCGACTACATACCTCCCCGCCCCCGCCCATGGCACGGCGTGCAGTGGCTGGAGAACACCGGCGGGCTGCAGTTCGTCTACCACCGAGTCGGTGACTTCCCCGGGGCATCCGTCGCCCGGGCAGCCGACGTGGATCACGACGGCGACCTCGACATCATCGTGTGCAGCGGATACAATCTCTGGGAGCAGCCCACTGCCCAAAGCCTGGCGTGGTTCGAGAACAACGGCGACCTGAGCTTCACCCTCCGGGACCTGGCGACTGCGCCCACGCACCTGGTCGCCATGGACGTGGGCGATGTGGACGGCGATGGCTGGGCCGACGTGGTCGCCGGCGGCATGCACCAGTACGAGCCGTACGACCGCGTCGGGCGGGTAACGTACTGGCGCAACCGGTGGGCGGACGTGGCGGGCCAGGAATCCGATGAGCCCTGAAGACGGCGACCGGCAGACCGATGACGCTACGGATCCCGGCTCTCAGGACACGGGTGCGGCTGGGTGGCGGCCGTGCACCGCAGCTGCGCCCGGGCCCCGGGCCCAGGACCGGCGCAGGTGGATCGTGCTGCTCGGCGTCGCC
>JASFTE010000169.1:0-8614 GCA_050114035.1 Armatimonadota bacterium
CTACACGTGGCTGAAGTACTCCAAGGGTGAGCATCAGTCCGCCCACGATGGACACGTGCACCAGAAGTACTCGCGATACAAGCCGAGCTACTTCCCGGTGGGCAGCCGTCTGTGTGCCTGGAACAACGCCCCGGCCCGGCAGCCGGGCGGAAGGGGAGCCGCGAGGCGGGCCCGGGCAGAGCTGATCTGGGCCGTGGACGATCCCCTCCAGCCCCGTGCCATGGTCCTGGCCGGTGACGTGCTCCTCGTGGCCGGCTGGCTCGACGCGCTTGCCATCCGGGAGCGCACGGGCAGAGCCCTCGATGAGGCGCCCCCCGACCGGCGGCCGGCGGTCCTGCGGGCGCTCTCAACGAGCGACGGCGAGACGATCGCCCAACGCAGCCTTCCCATTGAACCCGTCTTCGACGGCATGTCGGCGGCGTACGGGAGGCTCTTCCTGTCGCTGAAGGACGGCGCGGTGGTGTGTATGGGCGCCTGATCGGTTGGCGTCGCAGCGCCACTGGGGCCGGTCAGCGGCCGAAGCCGACGGGCAGGATTCCTGGGAGCGAGGGCGAATAGACTGGCTGGGACAGACACAGGACTGACCGCACCACACACAATTACTGTCAGCGCCAAGAGCAATGTGTGCACACCGACACGCAGCATTCAGGCGCCACGGCCATCCGAGTGATCTGACGGGTGGGCGATGGCGCCCGATCCAGCTCTCTGCTTCCTCCCACTCGGACCGCCTGCCCTCTTCCCGGCACCAGCGTGCGCGATGTTCCCAGCTCGACTCCCGCCGTGCCGCGTGCCGGCTGCCAGTGGCGTATGCCACCGCCGAGCTTCCCGCAACGGGATACGATCCGCTATCGCTTCTCGTGCTGGCGCCGGAGCCGCACCAGTCGCTCTGCAGCCAACGGAGCCCCAAGGCTCGACAGGAGGCCGGAGCATGAAGGATCTCCTCGACCTCGACGCCCTGCGCGAAGCGCGACTGCCGCGTCCGCCCGATCCCCAGCCAAGCGTCGCCCGCCTCGTGGAATCCGATAGGGGGCTCCCGCTGTCCCGCCGGGAGTGGCTGGGAGTTACCGGCGCGGCGGCGGCCAGCTTCCCCCCCCTCGGCCGAGCGGCCCTCGCCGCGGCGCGGGGACCAGTGCAGATCATCTCCGACCGCGACCGTGTGGCCTTCCGGCTCGGCGGCAAGGAGTACTGGGTCATCGACAGGCGGCGCTTCGGCGGCTCCCCCCGATTGCACTGTCGGCGGGACGGAGGCGTGACCCGGGTCGAGCTGCAGGGCGCCACATACCCCGGCACAGAGCTTCCCGCCGACCTGGTGTGCGAGGTGCGCTCCGCCGCCGTCGGCTCCAGGATGAGACTGCAGATGGCGCTCGGCGGCTTCGAGGCGGAGGCGCCCCTGGAGCTGTGGCTGTGTGGACACGCTGCAGCAGATGCTCCGGTGCGACTGGAGCAGACAGTGTGCCGCTTGGGCCGGCACGCGCTGGTGCAGATGCATGGCGCCGCCGAGGGCCGTTTCTCCCCGACGTGGATGCTGGAGCTGAACGGGCGCTCTATCGCCCGGATGTCGGGAGGGGACGGCGCCATCGCCTCGGACTCGGTGACGATTGCGCTCCTGGACGGCGACACGCCGAGCCTGCTGACGCGGCCGGCGGAGAAGCGGACACTCGTGTCGCTGGCGCGCGGCGCGAATCCGTGGTCACCCGACGGAGCGCTGCCGGAGGCACTCGCGGCGCCCGACGGCGCGAAGCTCACGGCCCCGGAGTCCCCCTTTGACCTCGTCCGTATCGAGGCGGGCCAGAACGGCGCGGGAACGGCCCGCTACGCGCTGGCGGCGGAGTGCTCCGACGAGGAGCCTCGACTCGCCTTCCGGCCCGGCGGCGATCTGACGGATTCCGACGGACGCCCCTTCGAGCTCCCGCTGCGGCGTCCGCGCTACGCGGCGGCCCTGGACGGAGCCGGAACGCAGACGGCGCTCGTGGCCGACTTCGGCCGTGAGCCCGTGTGGATGCACGGGGACGGGCTCAGCCTGCAGCTCGGCGAGGCGCCGGACGGCCCGCCCTTCGAGATCACACACAGGAGCGAGGGCCTGGCGGGCTTCCGCTGCGAGCCCGCGGCCCTCGCCATGTCCGCGCCACTGCCCGGCGCGATTGTGGACGCCCGTCCAATCGGAGACGATGTACGCATCAGCTTCACTGCCGCGGGAACGGAGGTCGCACAGGTCCGGCGAATACCGCCGGTGCGGGTCCCGGCACGCCCTCCGAAGGACGAGCCAACGCCCAAGCCTGAGCCTCGTGTGGAGCGAAGGCCCCCCGGCCCCGAGATACGGATCGATCCGGGGCGGGTCATCGGGCGGGTCCCACTGCAGCTGTTCATCATTGACGTCGTGCGGCCCGACGATTTCCTCGCTCTGCAGTTCCAGTTCCCCAACCTGACCCTGAGGACGGAGACCGGGCAACCGGCCCGCCTGGTGCGGACGAAGCGGGAAGAGGCGGCGCACATCGTCGTTCACTTCCCGCCGCAGAACATCGGGGAGCAGGCCTTCCTGGAGTCGGCGCAGGAGCTCGTGGCCGGCGCCGGGGGCGGCGGCCCCCTGCGGGGCCTCGCCAGATTGCGGCCGCGGGCCGCGCCCCGGGCGGCAGCCATCGCGAGGCCGCTTCTCAGGGCGCAGCTCGACAATCCCAGCCGGGACGAAGGCCTCCAGCCGCCTCCGGTGAAGTCGCGGCTCGCGGACCGGAGCCGGCTCGCGTTTCGCCTCCCCAACGACATGACCGAGGTGCCATACACACTGGAGGCGCTCCTGGACTGGGCGCGGTACGAGCCCTCCCTCGCGCCCACGGCCGTGCCGCCGCCTCCGCCTCCGCGGCGCCTGCAGGTCATCCGGCCCGACGGCACCATCCTGATCAACCCTGGGGTCGTGCGGCCCGGCGCTGTGCGAGAGGCTCCCAGCCGGATCGTGCCTGGTCGAGTGGAGCGCGAGGCGCCGCCCTTGCGCCGGGTCCCGCCCGGCGCGGGCCCGCGCATCCGGCGCGAGCAGTATCGGCCAACGGATGGGCCGCCGCTGCGCGTCGCCCAGGGTCCGCTCCGGCGTCGGGCTCCGACGACGCCGTCCCGGCGGATCGTGGCCCCGCCGACGCGCCCGGCCGTGGCCCCGTCCGCGGGAGGGCTGATAGTCCGGCCCGAGATCCTGAGGCCAGTCGCGATAATCCCGGACCCAGCGGCGCCGAAGGTCAGCCAGACGGCCATCGAGACGCCCTACAGGCTGATCCTCTCGCCCAACAAGCTCGGGGCCTGGCTGCACTCGACCGGCCCGGTGTCCCACGACGGCCGGACGGAGCTCTGGCATACCCGGCTCGGGGTGGAGTCGGCCGACGGACGGGTCTTCGAATCGCGCTACGAGTACAGCCCTGAGTACGACGGCACGCCGCACGTGATCGCCGTCCACGCCTCCGGCGACAGCTTCGATCACTACCGCACCTTGCGCGCCATCTGGACGCCCGACTACGCGGAGACCCTGCCGACCGTGCCGGATCCGCCCCCGCCGTTCCGCATGTCCCTGCACTACCGGGACCGGGCCGAGCTCGTGTGGCTGACGGCGAACTTCAGGCTCCAGGATACCGTCTCCCGCGTCATCAAGGCCAATCGCCTGATGCTCTCCTCGCTGGGAGCCTGGATGGACACCAGGTACGCGGCGGACATCATTCTGACCGACGACAAGAACCCGGGCCTGTCGATCGAGGAATGGGTCCACCAGGCAACGATGGGCCGCGACCACTACGTGCGCGTCGTGAAGAAGGGGTACCTGTTCCCCTTCGGCCATCGCGCCTCGCTGGTGCGCGTCACTGAGCGGAAGTTCGAGCAGATGGGTGGCGGAAGGGTCGCGTACCTGCGGCAGCGGTACTTCGTCGTGGTGCGCGAGCCCGAGAAGGTCTATCCGGCCACGGGCCAGCCGCTCGACGCGCGGATGATGCCGCTGCGCCGCCTACGCATCACGACGCTCGTCACGCCCACGCTCAATGCACCGGGCGACAGCAAGATCCCGGGACTGCCGGCCTCGGCCGAGGCCGGGTTCTGGCCACGAATCGGCACCCAGGACTTCGCCTTCCACTTCGTGGGCGAGGACTGGGACGAGCAGCGCTGCGAGTTCACGTCGCCGGCGGCCTTTGTCGGCGTGGAGAACGTCCAGGGCAGCACGACGGACTTCGTCGCATTCAATACGGGCGCGGTAGAGACCATCGTCGCCGACTACGAGGACCCGGCAAAGGAGTCGCGGCGCAAGCGCGAGATGTATGGGCAGAAGGTGGCCTTTGCCCAGAGCAGCCCCACCAAGCCGGGCGACACCACCCTGGAGGCCGAGTCCATCACATTCGGCGCCGGCCTGCCCACAGTGAGCGACGACGCGCTGAAGGAGGCCAACGAGCCGCGGTTCTATCCGACGGTGGACCGTGCGCAGGTGTGCATTCCGGCGGCCCCCCAGATGGCGGCGGCGCAGGGCGCGGCCAGCATCGCGATCGACGAAGCATACATCAACAACGGATGGAGCGCGACGGGCAACAAGGGCGAGGTGTTCATCAAGCTGCTGGCGGCCCAGGCGCTGGAGTTCGGAGCGGACAAGTCCGGCGGCGTGGCCACGCCCAACCTGAGCGTGGAGGGGCTGTCGCGGCGCTTCGGGCCGGTGGGCGGCAACATCGCGCAGTTGGCCGAGGGGACCTTCGATCCCAAGGACTTCTTCTCCGGGGCCGCGGCCAAGATCCTCGGCGGCATCGACCTGGCCGACATCATACCCTCGGGCTTCGGCGACGGCACGAACGTCCCGAAGCTGACGGCCACGCCGGTCTACCCCGACAACAACAACCTGGCGCCGCCGGAGGCCATAGACACAAAGCTGGAGTGGCAGCCGGAAGTCATCGAGTTCGGGCCGTTCAAGCCAAAGACCGGCGCCGAGTTCAAGCTCAACGCGCTCCTGCACACCGAGCTGGCCGGCGGCGACTCCACGTACAAGGTCGATGGGCTGCTCACGAAGTTCGCCATCGACCTGTTCGGCTTCATTGTGCTCGACTTCGCGAGCTTCACGTTCGCGGCGGCGAGCGGCAAGAAGATGGACGTGAAGCCGGACATCACGGACGTGTCGTTCGGCGGGCCGTTGGAGTTCATCAACGAGCTCAAGGACTTCCTGAACTTCGGCGGCGACGATGGCGGGCTCAGCCTGGACATCACGCCGACGAAGGTCACGGCAGGCTTCACGCTGCCCATCCCCACCGTGGCCGTTGGCGTGCTGACCATCCAGAACATCTCGGTCGGCGCGGCGCTGGAGATTCCGTTCCTCGGCGACCCGGTCCGCCTGCGCTTCAACTTCTGCGAGCGGGACAATCCCTTCATCCTGACCGTCTCCATGTTCGGCGGTGGCGGATTCGCGGCGGTCTCGCTGGGACTCGACGGGGTCGAGCTGCTCGAGGTGTCGCTCGAGTTCGGGGGCGCCATCGCCTTCGATATCGGCGTGGCCAGCGGCGGCGTGGAGATCATGGCGGGGATCTACTTCAAGTGGGAGGACGACGAGAGCGGCGGCGGGGCGACCCTGACCGGCTACCTCCGCCTGGGCGGCTCGCTCGAGATCCTGGGGATCATCACCATCTCGTGCGAGTTCTACATGGGCCTCACATACGCCTCGGCCGGCAACAAGGTCTGGGGCGAGGCCAAGCTCACGGTGAAGATCGAAATCCTGTTCTTCAGCGTCAGCGTAAGTCTGAAGTGCCGGCGGGAGTTCGCCGACCCGGACCGGGCCACGTTCAAGAGTCTCATGCCGACGCAGCAGATCTGGGCCGAGTACTGTGAGGCCTTCGCCTGATGGCGTTGACCTGACGGTCTGCCACTGCGGGCTGGCGTTGCGTCCGAGAGGAGCCTACCGATGATAGAGCAAGAGATCATGTGGACCGCCCTGCCAAACGGCATCAAGGACGGGCGGATGCAGCTCTCGGTGTTCGTGTCGCCGCGGCTGAAGACGGACACGCCCCCGGCGGGCAAGGCGCACCCGGTGCTGGGGCAGTTTCCCGATCTCCTGAACTGGGCGCAGCGCGGCTTTGACTTCGTGGTCCGCTTCGACGGAGGCAAGAGCGCCGCCGCGACTCGCGTGAGCCCGGACCCGACTCCGGAGCTGTGGCAGGCCCTCTTCAATGCGGACACCTATGTCAAGTCCTATGAGTTCGACAACCTCGACGAGCGGTTCGTGCGCTCGTACCCGGTCAGGCACGTGATTGGCTTCCTGCAGCAGCACTACCAGCACACGGCAGTCCAGTCGCCCACGGCGTTTACGCCGATTCGGCAGATCGCGCAGCAACCGAACTCGCTGCTGCAGATCGGGCTCTACGAGGAGCCGTCGGTCACCACCCCAGGTCCGCAGACGACTGTCCCGGGCCGGCAACTGACTGCCCGGGGCCCCCAGGTCACCGCCCGGGGGCCGCAAGCGCGCACTCGGGGGCCCCAGATCACCCGGTCTGCGCCGCTCCGGCGGGACGCGGCCGCCGCCCCCGCCGCCGTGCCCAGCGAGACGGCAGAGCTCGGCCGTCTCGCAGCGGCGCGCCGGACCAAGGAGACGCAGCTCGCCCAGGAGCTGACCACGCGGCTCCGCCGGACCAAGGCAATCCCGCCGAGCGCCACGCCCAATCCGGCACAAGACTTCCTCCAGGTGAAGCTGTTCCACAAGGCCCTCAACGCGCCCGCCCTCCGCAATCCGCGCGAGCGGCAGCGGGCAGTGATCCAGGTCCCGGAGATTGACTTCCACGAGATGCTGTCAACGCTCGGGGATTACCCGGAGTTGATGCGCCGGCTAGGGCTCGTCATAGACCTGGAGATAGCCCCCCCGCCCGGGCTACCGGCCTCCACTCGCGTCTGGGTACAGCCCACGTGGCAGCAGACTCCCGCCGTGACCACAAAGAACGTGACGCCGAAGACGAAGTGCACGGTGCAGGGCGGCTTCGCGGCACAGGCCAAGGGCGGCGAGCTGATCAGCGGCATGTTGCGGCTGCGCGACCCGAGCAAGCCGCCCGACGAGCAGCCCTACGATGTTGTGCAGGTGGACCTCGACGGCGCGGCCCAGAAGGCGGTGGACCACGCCGACAACGTGATCCGCAAGCTCGCGCGGCAGGATATACAGCGCGCGGCGCAGGCGACGACGACCGCCGCCCGCACTCTCACCCGCAAGGTCGTGCCCGCAGATGCCGGCAGCGGGCCTCTGAGGCGGGTGACCCCGGCGGCCAGTGTGATGCGCCGGGTCCCGCCACTGCGGGTGGCCGCGGACACCTCGGAGACCACCAGTCTCCCCTCGATGCGGTCCGGGGGCGTCTCGCTCGTCAGGCATGGGCGCGCGATACAGCTCGTGGCGATGCTGCGCACGGCTCGGGTCCAGAGCGACGCCATCAAGGCAAATCCGTCTGCGGACATCACGCTGTATGCCGAGGACCTCACGCGCGGCTACCGCGCGGACGTCTACGACGGCAACGCGAGCAGATGGCGCACGCTGTGCGCCCGGGTGGGGCGCTATGCCTTCACCAAAACGGGCACAACGCTTGAGATAGAGGACGAGGGCTGGATCTCCCAGGCCAGCACCGAGGCGGCCGACGAATCCTCCGACGACCTGCACATCCCCGAGTCCCTCTTCCGGTGGACCGGCTGGAGCCTGGTTGCGCCCCGGCCCGGCAAACGGTTGGGGTTGACCGATATCCCGGAGGACTACGAGAACACGGACGAGACCGAGTTCGGGCTGGCGGTCAACTACCGGCCCGTTCCGGACTCACTGCCCCGACTGCGCTTCGGGCCCCAGTACCGGCTTCGCGCCCGGGCCGTTGACCTCGCGGGCAACGGCCTCACGCTGGCGCAGGCCGACGCCCTCATGTCCGGCGCCGTCGGGCAGCGGGCCAGCTCCGAGCTGTTCCGCTACCTCCGGTTCGAGCCCGTGCCGTCGCCCGTGACTGCCCTGCGCCAGTCAATCAAGGGCTCTCCCGGCGAGTCGCTGGAGAGGCTGGTCATCCGCAGCTTCAACGACAGCCCGCCCAAGGACACGCAGCCTTCGACGCAGTTCACCGAGCGGCACATCGCCGCTCCGCTCGGCGCGCAGCTTCTGGCCGAGCACCACGGGATGTTCGACACGCCCGACGGCCTGGACCCGAACGCATATAGCACGATCGTCCAGCGGGAAGGAGTCCTGCTCGTTGGCAACGACTCCAAGGAGGAGCAGGCGCACCCGGAAGCACAGTTGACGATCCCGTACCTGCCCGATCCACTCTCCCGCGGCGCGTCTTTCCTGGGACTCCCCGGCACAGCCGCCGCCAGGACGACCCGGGTCGAGTTCTCCGGGAGATGGCCGAATGCCATGCCGTTCCGCATCAAGATCGTCGAGGGCAAAGCGGCGCCCAGCTTCGACGCCGGCGCCCGCGTGCTGACGGTGGGGATCCCCAAGGCGGAGATGGCGCGGGTCCGCCTCAGCTCGTACCTGGACGAGGAAGACGTGAGACTGATGGGGCTGTGGGGGTGGATGAGCGATGCAGGCGAGTCGAGCACCAAGACGACATCCCTGCTGCGCCTCTCCAGCGAGGGCCGCCATTGGATGATCGCGCCCTTCCGTGAGCTC
>JASFTE010000170.1:0-8591 GCA_050114035.1 Armatimonadota bacterium
TTTTGTGAGCTGGCGTACAATTGGGTGTGAGTGTGCATTCTCTGTGTCCTCCGTAGCGTCTCGTGGCGCGGAGGCTCGCGGGCCGGGAAGCCCGCGCCACGCGGTGGGAGGCAAGGCGAAAAGAAAGTGCCGGGGCCGGGATGCCGCGCCGCTACAGGGGGCGATCTGGAAGTGTCCGGTTTTCGTCCCCCTCCATTATATATGGTCAAGAAAAGGGGGGTCTGTCACAGAAAAGGCGAAAATCGTGCTTCTGCGGGCTGTGCGGCGGTTTTTTGGCGGGCATTGCGCCGTAAACGGAGGCGATTTCCGCTACTTTGGCCCGGTCAACTCAGGGGCGTTCTGTCACAAGAAATGTAGTGGTCGGTGGCGCCCTGTGCGGCCCGATCGGGGCCAATTGAGTGTGAGGTTCGTGCATGGTTGGGGCTAAAAGGTGGACGAGGCCCCGACCGTGACGATGTCGTCCCTGACCCCGGTGTCGGGTCGCCAGCCAACCTCGATGCGAGCCTTCCCCGACTCGAAGGCTGCACCGACTGAGCTGTCACCCTCGTTGACACCGGCGCGGATGAGGATGTTGTCACCGAACTCCACCTCGACACCGGCGCGGAAGATCGCGCCGCCGGGCCCGGCATTGAAGAGGTCAGCCACATCGGCAGCTATGAGGACCTTGTCCGAGAGCTCGCCCTGCGCTCCGAACGCGAACTGCGTACCCGGATCGATCCCGGCAGAGGTCTCATTGAAGATGTTCGAGATGACAGCACCGACAATGGCGCAGCGCTCGCTCTCCGGGCTCACGCGGTACTGGAATCCGACGTCGGCGGTCAGATAGTCGTTGCTGTCCCCGCCACTCGGGTTGTTGAAGAGCCACTTGATCGTGGTCCCCACGCTCAGGCGCTCGCCCGCATCATAGCTGATGGTCCCGCCAACGACTGTGCTGTTGGAGCCGAGTTGATCGTCCTCGATATCGAGTAGCGTGAACGCGTACTGTCTCTCTCGCGTGCTGCTGACGCCGAAGACGCCGGCACCGACGAAGTCGATGTCGCCGGCGATTGCGGCGGCGCCCGCGAGCCCGGAGCGGCGCAACTGGGATAGCCCGGCCGGATTGCCCAGCGACACCTCGAGCTCGTTGCGCATTCCGGTGCTGGCTCCGCCCATGGCGAGGGCGCGTGGAGGCAACAGAAGCTCGTTGGACAGTAGCTGGCCGCTGGCCGGGAGCGCCAGCGCCATGCTCGCCATGATAGCCCACACGACGGCCACGACCCGTTTTGCTCGCATGCTTGAAGTCCTCCTTTGCGGGGCGCGTGCCCCTTGTCTCTGTGTGCGTCTGTTGCTCCGTCTGGGCGCCCTGAGGTCGCCCCTGGCTACGAATGCGGCGATACGGCCCTTGGTGCGAACGATGCTGCCTCTAGAAGCCGCCTATCTCAAACGAGATCCGGTTGTCGTAGGTGGAATACCGCAGTCCGACTTCCCGCTGGCCAATACTGCGCCACAGGGTGCAGTCCACCTCGTTGAAGCCGACCTCGGTGAACTCCGGCTCTTCCAGATCAACGGACGGGATGGGCTGCCGCCAGCGATACAGGCTCGCCATGGCGCTGAGGCGGTACTTGCGCGACACCTGGTAGCTGGCCGAGCCGTATCCATAGAGGGCCTTCTGCCCAATGTCGTATGTCCCATTGAGGCCAAGCGACCACTTCCCGCCCCGAGCGAGTGAGTAGTTGAGATCGACTTGCTGCCGCAGCCCGCCGTAGTGGGTGGCGCCGGTCAAGTGCTGTCCGATGCTGTATCGGAGGCCGAGATGCTGCGTGCTGTCGATCCGGCGATCGGCGCTGACCTGAAAGCGAAGGTAGTTGCCGATACTGGGCCGGGTATTCCACGTGAAGATCGAGTCGATGGAGGGTCGCACCCTCGTCTTCCGATCCGGCTGCCACGGCCGTATGCTCAGGCCATTGCTGATCTGGTGCTGAAACACTGCACCGTCGGCCCAGTAGTCGCGGCTGGTGAAGGACACGCGCGTGCCGATGCGGTGGTACAGATCCGTGTTGCCGACCGGCCTGTCCATCAGCATGAAGTCGGTACTGGCAGACAGATGCATCGGCGCGTGCGGGAAGGCACTGACGTTGAGGCGCGTGCTCCTGTGCAGACGCCGGGACATGGCCGAGAAGGTCGCGTCCGCCTGGAACGTGTCGAGGCTGCGCGAGCCGAAGTAGTATGTGCGCAGCGAGCCGGCGTCCCGCTGCTCATGGTGCCGCCACTGCAGGCTCCAATCCGACGCGGGAAGTCCCTCGAGCCAGACCTTCCCGCTGGCGCCGCTCGTATCGTATTCGTCGCTGAGGCACAGCGACCATCCCTCGCGCGGGATCAGAGAGTCGAGCTGCGATCCCTTCTGCACGTGCACCGCCCGGACTTCGCCGCTGCTGGCGTGCAGATAGTAGGGATAGTCGATGGATAGTCCCCCGGTGGAGTTGAACTGCACGACCCCGGACTGCTGACCGTCGAGTTGAATGACGTGGTACCGTGGCAGCCGCGCGAGCTGCTTGTCTTCCACCCACAGCGTCGGCTGGCGCAGCACGATCTTGCGCCGCGGCGCCACCATCGCCGACCTGCACACGAACCACACGCGCGTCTCGGCCAGCCAGTCCTGGGAGTCCACGAGATCCGGTGCGTCGAACGAGCCGTCATCGATGGCCTTCAGCGTGGCGCCCGAGAACTCGACGCGCTCCACCGCGCCGTCCTCCGTGACGTGCCACAACACACCCTTACGCCTGCGCAGAGAGTAGTACACGTCGTCGCCCTGCAGCCGCGCTCGCTTCAGCCGCAGTGTGGCGTCCCACGCTCTGACGTACTCGCCCTCGATACTCACCACTATGTGCGGCGCCTCGATCTCCAGTTTCCTGTGGGTGACCGCGGCGTGCCACGCCTCGATCACGTTGTGATCCATGCTGTAGTTGACCGAGCCATACTGGGGCTTCTTGCGCCGGCCCTTCTCCCCGTCCGCGGCCGCCTCCGGCGGGATCTTCACCGCCTTGACCCGAAAGACGCCCCTGCGCCCACGCGACAGCGTTCCCTCGGGAACGAACTCGATACTTATGCTGTCCCGGCTGTCGCCCAGAGCCGTAGCAGTGATGGTGACCGTGTGCGGTTCGCTGCTGCTGATGAACGCTTCCGCGAACCCGTTCTGCGTCTCCACGGTCACCTGCTTTTGTCCGTGGATGCGGTCGGCGCTGAGGTCACCGGCGTCGGTGCTGAACAGGACCAACGTCCCGTCGGTCACGGGACGGCTTGTCCCTGTGTCGAGACACTCCGCGCGCACCAACACATCCGACCGGCCGTTGGCGACGGCCTCGTCCACCGACGTGGTGAGAATGATGCGCGCCCGCCCTATGCGCCGCCCGACATCCGCCTTCGGCCCCGTCCACGCCCACAGCACGCAGAGCACGCCGCAGACCAACACACTGACTTGGCGCCGCCTGTTTGCCATGGCTGCACCTCCTCCCCTCCTACCAGCACCTGGGTTCAGATGCGGCACGCCCGCGTGTCAAGACGCCGCATAACGACACAGGCAGGACACGCGCGCGCCGCGTCCTGCCACGGTCGGGTAGTCTGAGCACCTTGCCGCCCGTCAGTCCTCACGGGACGATGAACGTGCCAAAAGTCACGAACGGCGAGTTCATGTTGTCCACGTACTTGGCCCGAATGAAGTACTGAATGCTATCGCCGGTCTGCACGTCGAAGTCGATGACGCTGAACTGCGTTGGCAGGACGAGGGCCTGGCCGATGTCGTGCTGCGGCCCGCTGTTCACCCTTCGCTGCACATGGTAGCGGAGGATGTTCCTGGGCGGATTGATGGGCGGTCCCCACGAGAGCCGCACGCCCTGGTTCTGCTGCCCCATTGCCAGGTTTGTCGGGGGCGGCGCAACATCAGCGGGCTCGTTGTCCCCATCGCTGGCGGCCGCTGCGATCCCCACAGCCACAGCCAGCGCCAGCAGGGCCGGCCCCCACCGGTCAAGGAACTTCCGCCTCTTCTTCTTCTTCTTCGGCTCCTCCGGGGTGCCGCTTATCTGCGCGGCCGCCTTCTTGGCTGCGTCCGCCGCCGCCTCCCGATCCAGGTCCAGCACGGGGCCCCGGTGCGGCACGCTGCGCTCCAGGCTCGTGCCGGTGACACCAAAGAGCGGGCGGTAGGGCGTCAACTGCGCCTTCGGCGTCCCGGTGTCAGGATCTACGTTTGGCCCCACCTCATACGTCGTACCGGAGATCGTCAGGGACACGACGTCCGTATCCGGGTCCACGGTCCGTTCCATCACGGATCCGACGAGCACAGCCTCGGCGCCCAGGGCGTGGCCCACGAGGATGGCAGACCGCGGGTCGTCATACGGGGGGGTGATGTCCTCCGTGCGCAGCACACCCTCCTCGACCTGGCGCATGGCTGATGGCGAGTTCACCGCAAACACATGGGCAGAGAATCCGCCGATCTGCTCCAGGGCGCGCGCCAGGGCCTGGGTGACGACGCGCTCGAGATCCTCGCCCACACCGGTTTCATCACGCAGCGGGAAGACCAGAATGCTGAGCGTTGCCCGGTCCACTGCCGGCCTCGCTCCGGACTCGGTTTGCGCCAGCACAGCCGTCATCGACGGCAGTATCATGGCAGTGATCAGTGCATACACGACCAGGCACCTGCTGCGCGATGCTCTGATTCGGCTCATGCTATTTCCTCCTAGCAGCGCGGGCAGCTTCGGCGCTAACGCGATATCCGCGCAAAGGCGTGCGTCGCGGTGTACCGCCCTCCATCGTCCGTTCGTGCGGTGATCCTGGCGACGTACGGTCCGTCCGGCGCCATAGTACCAGCCTCGGTACGACCATCCCACGCAATCGCATTGCGGCCGGCCCCAACAGCCCTGCCGACGGCGACTGCCTTGACCTTGCGCCCACTCACGTTCAGCACCATCACATCCACGACGGCGGCCGTGCTGACGCTGAACTCCAGGCTCCCGCCCGTGCCGCGTGCGGGCACGTACGTGACGGCGTCAACGCGGAGACCGCCGGCCGGGGCCCGGCTCGCCACGACCTGGAGATGCCGCTGCGCCCCCGCGGGCCCGGCGTTGAAGGCGTACGAACCGCTCGTGCGCATCAGCCGCACGGCGCCCGCGTCCATGTCACGGAGAGTGAGCCGGACATCCCTGGGCACTTCGGTCAATGTCGGCCAACTGACAACCACCAACTCATTGGCGCGGTCCGTCTCTACGACCACGTCCCACACATGCAGCTCGCCCGTCGGCGAGCGCAGATCCCGCAGGTACCTGCCGGACGCCGCGTCCCAGTCCTCGTGTATGAAGGCGAGCTCCAGGTGCCCCTGCAGTGAGCGCGGCGGCGGAGGGCTCATGATATCCTCAAGCCCGTAGCCGTCCGCGGCGCCCTGGCGCACGCCCAGCAAGAGTCCCTGTCGCGTCACGTCGCCGACCGCGGCCGCGAGCTCCACCTCCCAGTCCCCGTCGCCCTTCTGCGGAATGAGCCCGCGCGCCGGCGCGGCGGCGGACGGCACGCTGCGTCCCACGACGGGGGTCGGCGGCTGTATGAGCGCCACGAGCGCTCTGGCCGTGTAGACCCAGTATCCCCTGAAGGGGTCAAGCCGCATCTCGTCCACGTCGTCTGTGAACTCGTACTGCCGCGTCTGCTCGTTGTAGCTGTAGAGGGTTGGCAGAATGATCCGCGCGCCAAGGGCTTCCTCGAAGGTCATTAGGCTGCCGTCCACGAGGAACTCCGTGGCTGCCCAGGCCGTGGGACCGCTGAATGGCGTCCCGATCTGGTTCCAGCCCCCCTGCAGGGGCAGCATGAAGCTCGTCCCCGCGGTGACTTCGGTGCGGTCGGGCTCATCAGGCAGGTCGATGCGAGTCAGCGTGCGGTTGATGAGCCAGAAGGCCCGGCCCGGGAGAACGCTGGTCGTGAACGGATCGGGGAAGAACCGGTACATCGCGACGCTCGGGTCCCACCGCGCCACGGACGCCGTAGCGCTCCCGAGCGGCGCCAGGCTCTGCAGCACGTTCTCCACGTCGGCATTCTGGAACTGGTACGGCACGGATATCATCGTGATGGGCGCCAGCGGATCCAGAATGTCCTGGGCGAGCGAGGGGATTGCCGGCACCGTGAGGGGCCGCTCCACGACCTTGCCGAGCGGTCCCACAAGCCGTATCGTATAGATGCCGGGCCGCGTCCCGGGCGGCACGCGGACGTACAGGCCGGCCACGCCTTCCGTGTCCGGCAGCAGATCGCCGACGGAGACGGCCCGCGTGGTGCCTGGGAGCTCGGTTCCGGCGGCATCCGTGAAGACCATCCCGGCCCCGGGCGGAAGCGACACGCTCAGATTGACCGCGAGCAGCGGGACGAGTCCGGTGTTGTTGGCAAAGGCGGAGACGGGAAGGAGTCCCGTCGGCTGTGGCACTGAGGTGTTGGCGGTGTAGTAGTAGGTCTCCGTTGTGCCGGGTGTGCTCGGATCATCGCCGCTGACAACGGACAGCGCCAGCGGGCTCTCCAAAGCCAGCACGTAGGGCGGCGTGAAGTCAGAGGTGGCATTGCCCAATCCAACATACGTCACGTACCGGCGGCTCCGTCCCGGCGGCAGATCCGCACCGTCGGGCAGCTCCCAAAACAGCTCCGTCCCCCAGTCCTGCCCCATGAAGGAAATCGCAATCGGAGTGAAGGGCGTGTCATCAAAGGGCGCATTCATGCGCGAGGCCGGCCCAATGCCCACGCGGTCGGGCGGCCCCGCGGCCTCGCTCGCCGGGCCTGGATCGTCCACCTCGCCGCCACGCAGCGTCCCCTTCAGAGCGACCCCGATCGCATCGCGAGGCCGTCCCAGCTCGAAGGCCGTCCATGAGTCCGGCACATCGGCAGCGGGTGTTGCCGGATCGCTATCGAAGCCGACCTCGTTGCTGAGGGGCGGCGAGGGCTCCGAGGTGAAGATGAGCTGAGCGTCAGTCGTCGTGGCGCCAAATGTGGTATCGAAGAAGAGCCGGACACCGACCGCGAGAGCCCGGCCGGCCGCCCCGCCCTTGTTCGTGTTGTTCGTGATGATCAGTTCGACACGGACGGTGTCGCGCAGCACGGTGTAGCGTTCCCGCACTGTCACCCATTCCATCAGCGTGGTGCCCGCGGGCGGCAGATTGGTGGGCTGATCCACCGGTATCTGCCATTCGCCCTCGATGGTGCGGGGGGGCATCAAGCGCCATGGGTCAGTGACGAGGAAGTCAAGCGACGCCGGGTCGGTTGCACCGGCGAGCCCGTTGGTCCCCTCATGCTGCTCCCAGGCATTGCCGCCGGGAGATACGATGGGTGGGTTCGGCCCGAGTGCGCCGTCGTCGTCGAGTATCACGTCCAGCACAGAGGTGAAGTGCATATGGTCGGTGGCTTCCGGCTGCGGCGCGGTGAGTATGTGTCGGCCGGCAGAGGCGCCCCCGTTCGGCCCGATCTCGATGCCGAGCCGCCCGCCGGGACTCCACTCGAAGTTCGTCCCCACTACCTCGCGGAACGTCCCATAGCTATGCAGATTGATGTACCCGGTGGGGTCGGGTGCCACAAGGGGCACGGAGGTGTGCGTAAGCTGCCCCGCCGCCGGCTGGGCGGCGCAGAACGTTGCAGTGACAGCGATGATTGCTATCAGGATTCCGCCTGGCTCCAACGATCGCATGGTGCGCTGCGTGAGCAAGGACGGTCAACTCCTTTCCTTCCTCCGAGCCATCCCATCCATCCCCCGTGCCCGCCGCCCACAGCACATGCTCCCTCACACGGCGACCCACGGTCCGCTGTCCCGCCCGCCTACCCACAGGGCTCAGATCTCATGGCAGTGCGGTTAGCGGGTCACGCGCAACTGCGTGAATGCACTCGCCTTCTGCCCGTCCTCCGCTCTGGCCGAGACACGACATACGTATACGCCCGGCGCCGCGACAGTCCCGGCCTCCCCCCGACCATCCCACATCACCATCTGCCGCCCCCCGCCCGCCATCTGGCCGCTGGCCAATCGTCTCACCAGTCTGCCGGCCACGTTCCGGACATCCACGGTAACGCTCGCCGGGGATGAGAGCTCGAAGGAGAGAGCCGCCCCGGGGCCGCGGGTCGGCTCGGCACTCAGCCCCGCGACCCTCAGCAGGCCGGCGCCGCCCTCGTGGGCCCGCAGCCGCAGATGCCGCTCGCCGCCGTCGGCTCCGCTCACGAATGAGTAGCTGGCAGCGGTTCGCATCGCCACGGCCCGGCCCGTCTCCATGTCCGTCAGGACAAAGGAGACGTCCCTGGGTGCAGCGGCCAGATTCCAGCGCACCGAGACCTCCGTGTTGGGAAGATCCGTCCTGGCGACAACGGACCACTCCAGTGTCTGGGCGCCCCGCGGGAGCAGTTCCTGCGCGTAGTTGCCCGCCGCCTCAGCCCAGTCACCGTGAGGGAAGTACAGGCCCACATGGTCGGCGATCGGTGGCGGCTCAATGATGTCGCCCGCATCCGGCCCAACGGACCCCGAGGCCGAAACGCCGGCGAAGTTCATCGGGTCCTGATGGCCGGCCGCCGACGCGGACAGCTGGATTCGCCACCCGTCGGCCGCGGCGCGGGTGCTC
>JASFTE010000171.1:0-8560 GCA_050114035.1 Armatimonadota bacterium
CAGCTCCGTGCGCTCGAGAACGGGTGCCGCATCAAGGTGGCGGACTGCGACTACTCTCCCGTAGGCGTCGACACGCCGCAGCAGCTCGAGAGAGTGCGACGCATCATGGCGACCGGCGGCGGGCAGGGGGGGACGGGATGACCCGGGCGGTGCCCGTGCGTGACGTCGTCGTCGGCGGCGGAGCGCCGTTGGTGCTCATCGCCGGCCCGTGCGCTATCGAGTCGGAGCAGCTCGCCCTGGAGACGGCCCACGCGGCGAAGGCCGTCGCGGCTGAGCTCGGCCTCCCGTACATCTTCAAGTCGTCGTTCGACAAAGCCAACCGGACGTCGTCTGACTCCTTCCGCGGACCGGGCCTCTCGGAGGGCCTGGCGACGCTGGCGCGAGTGAAGCAGGAGTGCGACGTGCCCATCACCACGGACATGCACGCCGTGGAGCAGGTGGGCGCCATCGCAGAGGTGGCCGACCTCATCCAGGTGCCGGCCTTCCTCTGCCGCCAGACGGATCTGCTCGTCGCCGCGGCCCGGGCCGGGCGCCCCGTCAACATCAAGAAGGGGCAGTTCCTTGCGCCGCAGGACGTGGCCGGGCCAGTGGCCAAGGTGCAGGCCGCCGGCAATGAGAACATCATGGTGACCGAGCGGGGCCACACGTTCGGCTACAACCGACTCGTCGTGGACATGACCGGCCTGCCCCTCATGCGGGCGCTCGGCTGTCCGGTCGTTTTCGACGCCACGCACTCCGTGCAGCGCCCGGGGGGCGAGGGCAGCGCGAGCGGCGGGGACAGGGAGCTGGCGCCTCCCCTGGCGCGTGCGGCCGTGGCCGCCGGCGTGGACGGGCTGTTTATGGAGGTGCACCCGGACCCTGACCGGGCGTTGTGCGACGGGCCGAACAGCATCCGCCTGGCGGACCTGCGCGCGGTGCTCGAGCCCATCGCGGCAATCAACAACATCGTCCGAGGATGCCAATGATCCTGGAGCAGGCGCGGCGCACGCTGCGAATCGAAGCGGACGCCATCAAGCAGCTCGGCGACAAGCTCGACGAGCACTTCGAGGGCGCCGTGGAGCTTCTGCTGCAGAGCGACGGGCGCGCCGTCGTCTGCGGCATCGGGAAATCCGGCGCCATCGCGCGCAAGCTCGCCTCCACCCTCGCCAGTACCGGCACCGCCGCCTTCTTCCTGCATCCGGCCGAGGCCGTCCACGGCGACCTCGGGATGGTCACCGGCAATGACGTGGTCATCGTCCTCTCACACAGTGGGGAGACCGAGGAGATCCTGCGCATCGTCCCCCACATCAGGCGCGTCGGCGCGCGGATCATCGCCCTGTGTGGCGAGGCCGCCTCCACGCTCGCGCAGGAGAGCGACTGCTGGCTGGACACGAGCATCGATCGCGAGGCGTGCCCGCTCGGGCTGGCGCCCACGGCGAGCGCGGCGGCGATGCTTGGCCTCGGCGATGCGCTGGCGATGGCCACGATGTCGGCGCGCGGAGTGACCGCCGACGACTTCGCCGAAGTGCATCCGGCCGGGTCCCTCGGCCGCAAGCTTCTGCTGCGCGTGTCGGACCTCATGCACTCCGGGGACGAGAACCCGACCGTTGGGCCGGATGCGGCCGTCCGCGAGGCCCTGCTCGTGATGACGGCCTCCACCCTTCGCGGCGTCGTGAGCGTCGTGGACTCCGGAGAGCGCCTCCTGGGGATCTTCACCGACGGCGATCTCCGCGTTCTGCTCAGCAACCGTGGCCCGGGCGCTATCAACCTGCCGATCGCTGATGTGATGACGCGGGAGCCGACCGCAGCGAGGCCGTCGCAGCTCGCCGCCGAGGCGGCCCGCATTCTGCAGGAGAAGGTGTTTGACAACATGCCGGTGGTGGATGACGAGGGACGGGCCGTCGGCATGCTGGACATTCAGGATGTGCTGGCGGCGGGCCTCATATAGCCCGCCCGCGCATAGCCGCCCACCGCAGACCATGCCCTGCCGGACGCTCACCATCATTCACACGGCCGACTTCCACGCGCGACTGACGCCCGAGAAGGCGGAGCGGCTTCGGCGAATGAAGGCCGAGCACGCGGACTGCCTCCTGCTCGACGCCGGGGACGCCGTGCGGGCGGGGAACGTGTGGTTCACGCCGGGGCCGGATCGGACGCTGCAGCTCATGAACGAGGCCGGCTACGATGCCATGGCCCTCGGCAACCGGGAGTACTTCTTCCGCAAGACGATGATGGCGCACAAGATCGCGCCCGCGCGCTTCCCGGTCATCTCGAGCAACCTGGTGGCCAAGTCCGGAGACATCGCGACTCGGCGGCAGATGGTCGCCTGCCTGCCGAACGGTCTCTCCGTAGGCATATTCGCGCTCAGTCGGGAGATGATACGTCCCGGGAGCTTCTGGGATAGGTTCTCGGACTCCGTGTTCCGTGCCGCCGATGATGTGACCCGGGAGCAGACGGCCGATCTGCGATCCAGAGCCGACGTCGTGGTCGCGCTGTCGCACCTGGGCAGGCCCGGCGACGAGCACATTGTCCAGTCGGGGGCCAACATCGGGCTGCTGCTCGCCGGTCACGAGCACAGCGCGCGCGCGATCGACTCCGCGGCCCAGGGCGGTCCGCCCTACGTCTCGTGGCCGGGCGCGTACGCCGAGACGGCCGCCGTGATCGAGGCCGAGGTGGACGGCAGGGCAATCGTGAGCGCTCGCAGTCAGATCGTGCCCATCTAGGGGTGCACAATGCTCCTCGCTATCGACGTCGGAAACACGAGCGTGCATCTGGGCCTGTTCGACCGCGGCGAATTGGTGCGCCAATGGCGCCTGCCGAGCGACAGGGCGCGGCGGGCCCGCAGCCTGCGGTTGCGGACCGATGAGGCGAACCGCGTGACGGGCGCCCTCATGTGCGCCGTCGCGCCCTCGCTTGCCGCGCACGTGGGCGAATTGCTCCGCACGCGGCTGGGCGTCGAGCCCGTCGTCGTCGAGCGTCCGGCGCAGACGGGAATCCGATCCCGCTACGCCAGGCCCGAGACCGTCGGCATCGATCGGCTGGTCACGTGTCGCGCCGCCTATGAGCTGTGCCGCGACGCAGTCGTCGTTGTGGACGTGGGCACCGCCATCACGGTGGATGCCGTCTCCGCCGATGGCATGCACCTCGGTGGGGCCATCGCTCCCGGGATTGATCTGAGCGCCGCCGCGCTCGCCGAGCACGCTGAGCTGCTTCGGCCCTTCAAGCTCGCGCGGCCCAAGAAGGCCATCGGCGCCACGACGCTCGAGGGCCTCCGGAGTGGCTTCGTCATCGGCTTCGCCGGGCTCGTGGACCACATCGTGCGGGCCATGAACGAGGAGATGCACATCGCCGGCCTCTGCATCGCCACCGGCGGGGGCGCGCGGTTGATAGCGCCGTGGTCCGAGGAGATCGAGCACGTCGAGGGCGCGCTCACGCTGCAGGGGCTGCGGATGATCCATGAGGAGATCCCCGCGAAGAGACGCCGTGGCAGGGGGTGAGTCAGCGAGTGCCCGTCCTGGTATGTGAGAACCCGGAGTGCAGTGTCATCGGCCGAGGCGCCGGGCCGCAGCGCTGCGCGGAGTGCCGCCACAAGCTCATCTCGCAATGCCGCAAGTGCGACGCGGACATTCGGAGCAGCACGGACACGATGTGCTGGGCCTGCGGCGCCAGCTACAAGCTGCCGCGCCCACTTCCGCCCAGCCTGCTGGCGCGCAGCGGCGACGCGTGAGCGCCGCTCCCGAGCGGCGGGAAGGACTCCTCCGACGCGGCCTCGAAGCACGGTCCGCAGGCGCGCTGCTGAGGGGTGCGGCGATGCGGCGGTCGTCGGGAGGTGGGGGAGGGGGACCCTCTCACGGTATTGGCATTTGGTTTGCGAGGTGCGCATTGAGTACGTTCGGTTTCCTCCTGCATCCGCTGAGTGCCCGAGATGTCGGGCGCAAGTACGCCATCACGCGACGGTTTCCGGACTCATGGGTCGAGGCCATTCTGCACTTGATGAGCCCTCAGTACATCTCGCACATCACGGGCATTCGCTCCGCGACGGGGCAGGAGATCGACGGGCACTTCGGTGGCGTTCCGCTCACTTCGCGCCAGCTCTCCGCGTATCCGCCGGAGAAGTGCTACCCGAAGATCATCGAGACCGGGAAGCTGGTGGCGGAGCACGGCGCGAAGATCATCGGCCTCGGCGCGCACACGGCCGTCGTCGGGGACGCGGGGCACACCGTAGCCGAGGGGCTCGACGTCCCCGTGACGACGGGCAACACCTACACGGTGGCAACGGCCGTCGAGGGCGCCGTCAAGGCGGCCGGCGTGATGGGGACGGACATCGCCTCGGCCGAGGCGGCCGTCCTCGGGGCCGGCGGCTCCATCGGGCGCGTCTGCTCTCTGCTGCTCGCGCCACAGGTTTCCGTGCTGCGGCTCGGGGACCGGGACGAAGCCCGCCTCGAGGCTCTGGCGCCGGAGGTCAAGGCCGAGGGCTGCCCTGAAGTCACCGTGCACACGGACATTCCCTCCGCAGTGCGCGGCGCCGATGTGGTCATTGCCGTCACCAGCGCCGTGCACGCCGTCGTCGAGGCCGACATGCTGAAGCCCGGCGCTGTCGTGTGCGACGTGGCGCGGCCACGGGACGTCAGCCGCCAGGTGGCGCAGGAGCGGCCGGACGTGCTCGTCATTGAGGGCGGCGCCGTGGCCGTCCCGGGCGACGTGGAGTTCGGCTTCGACTTCGGCTTCCCGCCGAAGACCGCCTACGCATGCATGGCCGAGACGATGATCCTGACGCTGGAGGGGCGCCTCGAGAGCTACTCCCTCGGCCGGGGCATCGAGGTGGAGAAGACGCGCGAGATCGCCGCTCTGGCCGCCAGGCAGGGGTTCGCCCTGGCCGGCTTCCGCAGCTTCGAGCGCCAGCTCAGCGACGAGGACATCGCACGGACGCGCGAGGCGGCCAAGATGGCAACGCGCGGCGCGCGAGTCGCTCGCTGACACAGGTCACCACCATGAGTGAGACCTCTGAGCAACATGAGCTTCGTCAGCAGAAGCTGGCGGTGTTGAAGGAGCGTGGCCAGGACCCCTTCGAGACGACCCGGTACGACCGCACGCACTGCGCCGACGAGATCAGGGCGAACTTCGACCGGCTCGACGGCAGCACGGTGCGCATCGCCGGTCGGCTCCTCGAGGTGCGCGATCACGGCAAAGTGCGCTTCGCCGACCTGGTGGACGGATCGGGGTCGGTCCAGCTCTATGCGCGCAAGAACGACCTCGGCGACGAGGCCTTCGCGGCCTTCACGGACATGGATCGCGGGGACATCGTCGGCGTGACCGGGCGGGCCTTCCGCACGCGCGCTGGAGAGGTCACCGTCGCCGTGGAGCAGTTCCAGCTCCTGGCCAAGGCCCTGCGCCCGCTGCCGAAGCGGTGGCACGGCCTGCGGGATGTCGAGCTTCGGTCCCGGCAGCGGTACGCGGACCTGCTCGCAAATCCGGAGTCCAGGGAGCTCTTCGTCAAGCGCAGCGAGGCCATCTCGGCCGTCCGCCGCCTCATGGACGACCGGGGATACATCGAGGTCGAAACGCCTATGATGCATCCCATCCCCGGCGGGGCGCTGGCGCGGCCCTTTGTCACCCACCACAACACCCTCGACATGGCGCTGTACATGCGGATCGCCCCGGAGCTCTATCTCAAGCGGCTCATCGTGGGCGGCCTGGAGAAGGTGTACGAGATCGGCCGCGTCTTCCGCAACGAGGGCATATCGCCGCGGCACAACCCGGAGTACACGCTCCTGGAATCGTACGAGGCCTACGCCGACTATGAGGACATGATGACGCTCGTCGAGGCGATCATCAACTGCATGGCCGAGGTCGTGTGCGGCGGGCCCAAGTTCGTCTTCCGGGGCGAGGAGATCGACGTCACGCCGCCGTGGCCGCGCGTGCAGTTCATGGAGGCGATCACGGACCGCACGGGCGTCGACATGTCCCAGGCGACGGACGACGAGAGCGCCCGGGAGCTTGCCGCCGGGCTCGAAATCGACCTGGAGCAGCGCCCCACGCTGCCCCAGATCCTCGACGGGCTTTTCGATCGCTATATCGTGCATGAGATCATGCAGCCGACCTTCGTCGTGGATTACCCCACCATCATCTCGCCGCTGGCCAAGCGCAAGCCCGGCGCACCGCGGCTTGCCGAGCGGTTCGAGCCGATCATCGGCCGCATGGAGATGGGGAACGCCTTCAGCGAGCTGAACGACCCGGACGATCAGCGGGAGCGATTTCTCGAGCAGGCAAGGATGCACGCCGCCGGCGACGAAGAGGCGCATCGGATGGACGAGGACTACATCCGCGCCCTTGAGTACGGCATGCCGCCGACGGGCGGGATCGGCCTGGGGATGGACCGCTTGCTGATGCTGATGACGGACGCGGAGAACCTGCGCGAGGTGATCCTCTTTCCGCTACTGCGTCCGGTGGACTGATTGCATCCGACGTGTGGCACGGGCAGCTTGCTACCCGTGCTGATCCGAAGACAGGGAGGGAGCCATCTTGGCGAAGAAAGTTGCTGTCGGTACGTGGGCGTACATGTTCGGGCCGTACGAGAGCGATCCGGTGCCGCTCGACGAGGTGCTCAGCAAGCTCAACGAACTGGGCTTCGACGGGTGCGAGCTGGCCGGCTTCCCGCCGCACGCCAGCCCGCAGGACTACCCGAGCAAGACCGACCGGGAGGCGCTCAAGGGCAAGCTCGCAGACAACGAGCTGGACGTCGTTGGCTACGCGGCGAATCTGTACGACAACCCGCCCCAGAGCGACGACGCCGCGGTGCGGGCGAAGTGGCTCGACGTGTTCAAGGAGAACGTCGAGTTCTGCGTCGATGTCGGCATCCCGAGCATCCGTGTGGACTCCGCCAGCCCGCCGGTCCTGCCCGAGGGACTGAGCTACGACGATGCGTGGGGCCGGACCGTGGAGGCGTTCCGCAACGGCGCCGAGGCCGCTCAGGATGCCGGGATCTTCGTGGTATGGGAGTTCGAGCCGGGATTCATGTTCAACAAGCCGAGCGAGGTCGTCAAGATGACCGAGGACGTCGATCACCCGGCGTTCACGATCCTCTACGACTCGTGCCACGCCCACATGTGCTCGGTGGTCGCGGCCAGGCAGCCCGAGCCCAAGGAGACCCTGCCGGGTGGCCCCGTGGAGTTCGCCGGCATGCTCAAGGGCAAGATCGGCCACATTCACCTGATCGACTCGGACAACACGCTCCACGACGACGAGACGTCCACGCACGCCCCCTTCGGCACGGGCGTCATCGACTTCGATGCCGTCATGCCGGCGATCCTGGACGCAGGCTACGACTCTGACTGGTGGAGCATCGACCTCTGCTTCTGGCCCGAGGCCTGGGAGGTCACTGCCCAGAGCAAGGTCTTCGTCGATGGGCTGATCGAGAAGTACGGGTAGTGCGGCGCGTGCCGCACATCATTCGCACGACGGAGGGAGGCCTTCGCAATGAAAGCTCAGGTGTTCTACGAGCCGGAGAAGATGGACCTCACGGACGTCGATGATCCGTCCGCCGGGCCGGATGACGTGATCGTCGCCGTGAAGGCGTGCGGCATCTGCGGGTCCGACGTCGCGTACTACTTCGGCGATGCGTCGCTGGAGACGGAGGACGGCAAAGGCCCCTGCGTCCTCGGGCACGAGTTCTCGGGCGAGGTCGTCGAGGTGGGCGATGTGCCCGAGTCCCTTGGTTTGTTCGCGCCCGGGGATCGGGTGACGGTAGATCCGGTGCAGTACTGCAACGCGTGCGAGGTGTGCAAGAGCGGCCACCCGAACCTGTGCGAGAACAAGGCCGTGCTGGGCGTCTCCACCGATGGCGGCTTCGCGGAGCTGTGCAAGTCGCACTACACCGGCGTGCACAAGCTGCCGGACAACGTCAGCTTCGAGGCGGGCGCCTTCTGCGAGCCGACTGCCTGCGCCGTGTACGGCACGCAGAACCTGAACGTGCAGCGCGGCAACACCGTGGTGCTCTTCGGGGCCGGGCCCATCGGGCTCGTCATGCAGCAGCTTATCCAGGCCGGCGGGGCCGGGTGCACCGTGGTCGTGGAGACGCTGGACTACCGGCTCGACGTTGCCAAGGGGCTCGGGGCGAGCGTTCTGCTCAACCCGGCCGAGTCGGACTCGCCGTACTACTGTGAGGATCTCAAGGCCAAGATCGAGGAGATGACCGACGGTCGCTTCGCCGACCGTGCCATCTGCGCCACGAGTGCTCTGCCCGCGATGGAGGCGGCGCTCGATGTCACCGGCCGGGCGTCCACCATCGTGTACTTCGGCCTCCCGGGCGACGAGGATCGGCTCCGGGTGCCGGTGCTTGACTCGATCCTGTGGGACAAGACGGTGCGCTTCTCGTGGCTGGCGCCTAACACCTGGCCGGCGGCCATCAACGCCCTCGCGACCGGTCTGGTGGACGTGGAGCCCCTCACCAGCGCCAAGCACGACCTGGCCGACCTCATCCCGGCCCTCCAGGCGGTCAAAGACCGCAGCAGTCAGCCGATGAAGGACCTGGTCGTGCCGTAAGGCATGCATCCTGGTGGCGTGGGGGCCCCCCCCGAAGCGG
>JASFTE010000172.1:0-8556 GCA_050114035.1 Armatimonadota bacterium
GCACAATGGCAGAGCAGCCCAACATCGTGTTCATCATGGCCGACGACATGGGGTTCGGGGACATCGGGTGCTACAACCCGGAGTCCAGAATCCCCACGCCGAACATGGACAGGCTGGCGGCCGGGGGCATGAGCTTCCTCGACGCCCACTCCGCCTCGGCGGTGTGCACGCCCAGCCGCTACGGCATCCTCACCGGCCGGTACTGCTGGCGCACCCGCCTGAAGCACGGCGTGCTGTACGGCTACGAGCCGCCGCTGATCGAGCCGGACCGCCTCACCGTCGGCGGGCTGCTCAAGGGCGCCGGCTACACCACGGCCTGCATCGGCAAGTGGCACCTGGGCCTGGGCTACTCGGGAAAGCTGGGCGCGGACCTCGACTTCGGCCGAGCCCTCCCGTGGGGGAATGCCACGCGCGAGTTCGAGGAGCAGATCGACTTCGCACAGCCCATCGAGGGCGGCCCGACGGCGCTGGGGTTCGACTACTTCTTCGGGTGCTCGGGCTGCCCCACATGCCAGCCGCCGTACGGCTTCATCGAGAACGACGGTTGGGTCGAGACGCCGTCCGTCTACGTCGAGGCCCCCCCACACGCCGGACGAGCCGGCTACACCGCGCCCGGCTGGCAGCACAAGGACGCCGATCCGACCATCGGCCACAAAGCCGCAGAATACGTCGAGCAGCAGAAGGACGCCGATGAGCCGTTCTTTCTCTACCTCGCCTCGGACGCATGCCACGAGCCCTGCGTGGAGGAGGTCGTGCCCGAGTTCGCCCGCGGCAAGAGCCGCGCCGGTCACCGTGGCGACCTCGTGTGGCTCTACGACTGGATGGTGGGTCGGGTCATGGACGCCCTGGAGCGCACCGGGCAGGCCGAGAACACCCTCATCATGGTCACCAGTGACAACGGCGCACTGCCCGGGGATCGCTTCGGCGACGGCGCGGGCGACTACCATGGCTACCACACCTACGGCCACAGGTCCTGTAAGGACTGGCGCGGCTACAAGGCCCACATCTGGGAGGGCGGCCACCGGGAGCCGCTCATCGCCCGCTGGCCCGGGCGAGTCGCGGCCGGGTCAACGTGCGATCAGCTCGTCGGACTCCAGGATCTCATGGCCACCTGCGCCGCAATCACCGGGGCGGAGCTGCCGCCCGGCGCCGCGCCGGACAGCGTGGACATCCTGCCCCTGCTGCTGGACGAGCCGCACGGCGCTCCCCCGCGCGACAGCCTAATCCATCACTCGGGCACCGGCGTCTTCTCCGTGCGCAAGGGCCCGTGGAAGCTCATCCACGAGACCCTCGGCTCCGGCGGCTGGCCGCCACCGCGCGGAGGACCACCCGAGCCCGGCACCCCGGGCCAGCTCTACAACCTCGCCGACGACCCGGCGGAGGAGAACAACCTCTGGGGGCAGCGGCAGGACAAGGTGGCGGAGCTCCTGGCGCTCCTGGAGGACACCCGAGGGCGCGGTTGACGGCCATCGATGCGAGGCGAGGGCCCCGCCCAGGCTGCACAGGTCCGCGCGCAGTGAGGGGGGCACTACCGCCGTCCGTAGAGGGTGAAGAACTCCGTCCCCGGCGTCCTTACGGTGCCGCCGTCGGGCGTGACCTCCTCCACCATGGACCACGTGGCCGCATCGGCCGCCCGCTCCAAGCGCTGATACGTGAAGTTGGCGAGCAGGAAGTCCGTGCACCCCTCCAGCCGGTACATCGGCTCCCCCGCCGCCGGGGCCGCGTTCCCCCCGTGCCCGAAGATCCGGAAGTCCGACGAGTTGCGCATCAGGAAGGGCGTCAGCTCCCGCGGGCCGCCCGCCCCGAGCGTCTCGGATTTCACCGCGTACACCCGGACGCTGCGCGCATTGTCGAGCTCCACCATGTAGTCGGCGGCGCTGTGCTCCGGGTTCAGCATGTAGAAGGCAAGCGGCTGCCGCGTGCCCCGCACGAACACGTGCCGGTGGCTCAGGCCCTGCGGGAACTTGTAGTGCATCAGGGCGTTGTACCACCGCCCGCCGCCGTTGCCGTCGATGAGGATCAGCGGGTGATCCGTCGGCGCCGACTCCCTCGGCCGCGGCCACGGCTTCGTGCGCACGTTTCGCACCATCGAGCGCCCCCCGGCCTGCCAGTGGATGGCATATGCGCCCGCCGTGCGGCACCAGAGCTGGAGGAACGCCGCCGTGCAGGTCGCGTCCGCGTCGTCCGGCGTCATCAACATGGGGCTGGGATTGCTCGCGTCCGCGAAGGCTGGAGCCTCCGGTATCGGGTCAATGATCGAGTAGACGCCGAGCCCGAACAGCCGGCTGTCCGACCGCAGGCGCAGGGGGCGCGAGATGCTGTAAATCCCCTTGGGCAGGAACACGTCCCGGCTCTCGTCCAGCGCGCGCTGCAGAGCCTCCGTGTCGTCGGCCTCGCCATCGCCGGCGGCCCCGTACGGCGCCTCGCGCACGTTCGCCACTCCCGTGTCCTCCCACGAGGGCAGCGGCTCCGTCCACTCGTGCGGTCGGCGCAGGTCGTCAGGCGGGGACGTCCCCTGCCGCAGTTCCGCCACCGGCTCCTGCTGCCGTCGGCCGTCCAGCCACAACGGGTGCTTCGGAGACGGCCCCGCCGCGTACAGTTCCACATGCGTCCAGCCGTCTGGCGATCCTCCGAGCGCATCCATGCCCCCGAGCCGGGCGATCTCGGCTGCATCCTCGAAGTACACATTGCTCAGACACACGGGACGATTGCCGGTGATCGCCGCTCCCTCGCCCCGGTAGCGGAGCACAGAATCTACCATATTCAGGCCCGCATGGTGGGCCGCCCACTGCGGCCCGGCGAGGCGGATCCCGGCGCCCTCGATCGACGCGCCCACCAGCGTGAGCGGGCCGCGCGTGGCGCAGTGGATGGCTTTCTCCGTCTGCCCGGTCAACGCAAGCTGGCTGATGACCGGCGACGGCTGCGAGCCGGCGAAGCGCCGCATCTCACCCAGCCCGGCCAGGTACAGCCCGTACCGGCCGCCGCGGACGGTGATGTGGGACGCGCTCCCGCCCGAGCCGCTCGTCCCCCGGAAGCCGGCGAACGCGCCCTCCGCCACCACGTGCACGTCCTCCGTCACCGAGCCCTGCGCGCCCTGATGGTCGATGCCGATGGCGCCCGGATTGCCCCGACCCAGGTCGACATCCAGGCTGACGATCATGTTGTTGAACGAGATGTTGGGCTGAAGATCGGCCGGCGTGTCCTGCGTGTAGGAGGCCACGAAGAGCAGCGGCACTGGATTGTCCGGGTCAGCGAAGGCAGGCGATTCGTCCGCGAGCACGATCCGCGCCCGCCCCCCTTGCGTGCCCCCCCACAGAACACAGGGGAAGTCGTCGCGCACGAAGGGGACCGCCGTATCGTCGCGTCGGACGTGCCGCTGCGCGGCGACGATGGTGTCCGAGACGCGGTAGGTCCCCGCCGGGAAGAAGGCCACCATCCGCGCGTCACGGGCATCGCGAACTGCCTGCCGGATGGCCGCCGTCGAGTCCCTCGCTCCCGAGCTATCGGCCGAGTAGGGAGCCTTCGTCACATCGAGAATCCCATACTCCGCCAGCCGCTTGTCCCCGTACTGGGCGACCACTTCCGTGCCGCGCGCCAGGACCTCTGACATCGGCCGCGGATCGCGATATTGCTTCATGCTCCGGCCCCCCTCAGCCGTCGCCGGCCCCGCCGAGACAGCGCTTGCGCCCAGCGCCGCCATCAGGATCATCGAGTAGACCAGGATGTGTCGCATGTCCGCAGCGGTCTCCTTGCACGGGTGCCCGTGGGTCATCGCGTGCGAAGCGCGAGCTGATCGCGAAGCTGGTCCAGGGCAGTGGCCATCTGCTGGCGCGGCGCGATGACCGCCACTTGCCCCGGCGTGCCGGGGGAGAATGTGAGCGCCGACGGGACCGGCGACGTGTCGGGCTCCGGCACGCTCGGCAGCCCGACATAGCACTGCGCCCGGCGCAGGCGCTTCAGTCCGCCGACGTCCACGCGCTCGCACTGATGCGGCAGCACGAGCACCCGCCGCGACCGCCGGAGGTCGGCCGTATCCAGAGCGCAGATGGCGAAGTGATCCCCGGCCCTCGCGGCGACCTCGCCGTCGATGGCAATCGATCTCTGGCTCTCAACGGCTCGGATCTCGCCTGCCGGGCCGACCAGGACAAATGCGCAGCCGCCCGGGGCCAGCTCGACGGTCACGCCGGTCCCGGGCAGCGACACCGCAAGCAGCCCCTCGCCGTCCCACAGGCGCGCGAGCATGTACAGCCGCCCGCCGTCTCGGGTCGGGATCGAGAGCGCACGCACCGGCGCATCCGCCGGCTGAACCGGAGTGGGGGAGAGGCCGGCGAGCGCAACGAGCCGCCGGTAGACCCCGCCGTCCGTCGGTTGCTCCCGCAGCTCCAGCGGGTATGGGACGTATAGCACCTTCCCCGCGCCGACTGACGCCTCGATAGCGGGTCGCGCCCACGCCTCCTCCGGCGTCTCGAAGGGACCGGTGGGCTCTGCCTCCGGCAGCCCGAGCTGCGCTCGCCGCTCCGCGCGCGTCGGCTTGCGGCGGCGGTCGAAGGCGACGTCCCCGGACACGTACAGCGTCCCGCCCGCCTGCACCCACGCGAGGACGCGCTCGAAGGTCTCGTCCGCCGGGCAGTAGGGCACGGGCCACACGAGCGCGCGGGCCGACTCGGGCAGGTGCTCGATGTGCTCCTCGTTGATCACGCCGAAGTCCACGCGCTGATCCAGCACCAGCTCCACCGACCGCCGCAGCGCACCGTGCAGCTCGTCGAACCGCGGGCCGATGCGATGGCTGTCCGGCGCGAGCACGAAGATCTCCGGCGACTCGTACGCGGGCTCAGCCAGCGAGAGCAGGAGCCAGCAGTGCTCGAGCGTGTGCAGCCACGGCTTCGTGATGTACGAGCTGTGCCGCACCAGGCCCCACGGAAACACCATCTCGTCGAAGTCCTTCCAGTCCCAGTTCGCGATGAACGCCGCGCCCATCCCGGCCGCATAGTGGATGTACGTCTGGAACCGGCGGATGCTCTCCTCCGTGGGCACCAGCAGCCGCCCATGGGTGCGCGCGTCGTGCGCCTCCCGTGCGCCGAACTCGCCCAGGCTGAAGCCCTTCCCGACGAAGCGCCGGTCGATGAGCTTCAGCTCCTGCGGGAAGCGATCCACCGGACCGTAGTAGTGCATGTTGGAGAAGTCCGTGTGCTCCACGCCGAGGATCTTGTCCGCCGCCGACATCATCGGCAGATACCCGACGCACACCAGCGCATCCGGGTCGCCCGCCCGGATCCCGTCCACGTTCGCCTTCACCCAGCGGTTGAGCAGCTCCGCCTCGAAGCGCTTCCGGTCGGCGCTCCGCGCGTCGGCCCAGTCGTTGCCGATGTCGCCCAGCGGCACGCGCGCCGCCTCGGCGCCGTGCCGCCCCTGCACAAAGCGATCCCACATGGCCACGACGTCGGGCCGGTCCGGGACATCAACGCGCGGCTCGTTCTGCACGTCGTACAGGATGCCCGGCACATCCCGGTACCGGTCCGCCCAGAACCGGTTCCAGTCCGCCTGCGCGGCGAGCTCCTCGTCGGTGAGCGTCACGTTCATCCAATCGTGCACCGCGAGGAAGATGGCCACCCGGTGCTTCTGCGCAAGCTGCACGATGGCGTCCGTCTGGCGGATGAGCCGCTTGGGGCGGCTGCGCAGGTCGAGCGGCCTGGCGCGGCGCCGGCCCTCGGACTGATCCACCGCGAACGGCGAGAAGTGCAGGATGCGCAGCAGGTGCACGCCGTGCTCGGCCATCGCCCGCAAGTCGCGATCCCACACCGCCGGGTCCTCGTGCGGCGAGGCGAACATCATCCCCGTCTGGTTCGTCCCGACCAGGAATGTCGGCCGCCCGTCCACGGTCATGTAGTTGTCGGCCCAGCCGATCTTCGGGCCGCCCGCCAGCACCGCCTCGCTCCGAACGCAGAACGCCGACTCCATCAGATCGGCCAGCCGCTCGCCGTTGTGGAGCGTCGCCCGAATGGCGCAGTAGTCGCCCTCCAGCTCGTCGACCGCGATGCTCGCCTCGATCGTCTCCGTCGCGCCGGGCCCGAGGCGCAACCGCTCCTTCACAAACTCCCGGTCGCCGATGTTGAGTGCCAGCGTGCGCTCGGCCGCCGCGCGGCCGCGGTTCGATACCTGCACCGAGACCGGCGCCGTCTCCCCGGGCTCGTAGCAGGCGAAGTCGCTCTTCAGCTCATGCAGGAACACCTTCGCCGTGATGTCGCCGACCACGCGCAGGAGCAACTCCCGGCGCTTCGCATCGCCGAGGAAGACGTCGTGCCCGGACGTGATCCCGCTGAACGCCCAACTCGACCCGGCGAACGGCCCGTCATAGTTGTGCACCATGCTCAGGGCCGTCCCCCGCAGCCCGTCGCCCCTCGCATCGAACGCCTCCAGGACCGGGACCCATCGCCGATACACATCCGGGAACACCGGGCTGTTGAGCCCAATCATCGCGCAGGCCGAGAATCCCGTCACGGGCTCCTCAAACTCGTACCGCGGCCCGCGTGCCGCCTCTCGCTGGCCATGCCACTCCGCCAGCCGGAACCGAGTCGCGTGCTCCAGGTGGAAGCTCGGGTCGAACACCCCGATCTGGTCGGGCTCGAACCGCATGGAGTCGCCCACCGTGCCGAAGCGCGTGTTCATCCTCGGCGGCGTCGCGTCGGGCTCGTCCATCTGCTCCGCCGTGCGATCGGCGCCGACCGGCAGCCACCCGCTGTCCGTGAGCACGACGAGCTCATCGAAAGCGTAGCCGTCCGTGGACAGGAAGCTCCCGCCCGCCTTGAGGTACGCCAGGAACGCCTCCCTCGCCTCGAGCGGGAAGTACGGTCCGAAAGGCAGCGCGACGGCATCGAAGTGCTCGCGCGTCAGGACGCCCGCATCGGCCAGATCGCCGGGCTTCAGCATTGTCACCCCGAATCCCCCGCCCCGCAGCGCCTCGGCGAGCGCCGCCGGCGGATGCGCCGTCGCGAACTCCTCCGGCAGGCCATCGCCCATGTCCAGGATGCCCACGCTTCCGAGCTTCCCCGTCCCGATCTGCAAATCGGCCGTCCTCGGCAGCGGCAGCCGCGTCCCTCGAGGGCCCACTTCCCAGTTCATGCTGTCAACGGTCACCTCCAGGTCGCCGTAGTTGCAGCCGATGAGCATCCGATCGACCGTCGTCATCTGCCGCGTGCCGGGCCCCCGCGGCCGGAAGCCGAAGGCCGCGATGGGCATGCGGATCTCGTGCCAGCCCACCGACGCCCGCGTAAGCGACCCCTCGCCGAAGGGCACCCTCTGCAGCCAGCCATCATTGTCCGGCTCAAAGAGCCAGATGTGCATCGCCGCCCCGGCGTCCGCCGCGTGCTTATACACGGAGACCCGCAGCGCCGTCGCATCCCTCGGCACCTGACACGGCCCCGTCAGGTTCCCCCACGTCGGCGTCCCATTGACATACTGAATCCGCATCCCCGCCCCATCCCGCGCGTACTCCCCGTCCGCCTCGAACACCGGCGCATTCCCGCCGTCGCGGTTGGGAGCCCACACGGACAGGTCATCGAAGTCGTGGAGAGGGATGTCCGCGGCGAGCGTCGCGGCGCGGAAACAGAGGAGCAAAGCAAGGGCTGTCGTGCGCATACGCATAGCTATTGACAACGGTCGCAGGCGGCGGCATCCGTCCGTCGTCAGTTCCGTCCTGCCAGAACCCGCAGCGCCTGGCGCCGTCCCAGGTTGCACGCCACCGGGTCGTTCGCGTTTGCGACGGACCGGTAGTTGTACACCTCGCGGCTCTGCGTGGCGACTCGGAGAAGGGCGCCCTCCTGCTCGCCGACGATCTGATCGAAGGCCTCCCGCCCGCGGGCGCGAGTAAGCTGAGCCAGGAGCAGCGCGTCGCGCCAGCCGTCCCGGTAGCCGCAGTACACGGGCGACACCGTGATCGCGTGCGTCTCCTCGTCGATCCACATGATCCGCTCCGTCGCGTTCCAGTGGTAGAACGCCCACTGCCCGTAGCCGCGCACATCGTGGAACAGCGCCATCACCGGGTACGCCCAGCCCGCGTCGTATGCCCTCCGGAACGGCTTCGAGCTCCCGCCGTAGAACCACACCTCATCCGTCGGATCGATGGACACGAGCGGCTGCCCCGTCGGCGACTCGCGCCGGACGGTGACGACGAGATCGTACCGGTGGCCCTTGGGATCGGCCCCATCGAAGGGGCTCACGTACAGCGCCGAATGCAGCGCCCCGGCCGTCATCACCGTGCCGCGCTCCCTGTTCCCCCACGGACTCCCGCCCTTGAGCCGCAGCGCCTTCCCATCCTCCAGCAGCTCGAATTGCTCCACGTCATTCGGATCGACGCCAATGGAGCCCTCCGCTCCGAACACCTTCATCGCCCACGTCTCCTCCGCGCCGCCGTTCCGATACTGCCCCCACGGTCCGCTGAGCTCGAACCGCTCCTGCGTCACCTCGTACGGGGTGCTCAGCAGCGCGAAGAAGTCGTCCTTGAGCGAGAAGTTCAGCTGCCACTGGTCGCAGTGCGGGTCCATCGTCCGCAGGTGCCGC
>JASFTE010000173.1:0-8527 GCA_050114035.1 Armatimonadota bacterium
CATGAAGTGCACCGTCACGGCCGTCGCCCTCTCGTTGTTGAGCAGCACCCAGAACGTGGGCAGCATGCCACGGTATCGGGGCAGCGGCCCGGAGTGGATGTTGATGCATCCCAGCGTCGGGAGCTCGAGCAGCGTCTTGCCGAAGATCTGCGGACAGGCCACCGACACGATGAGGTCCGGGCCCTCGGAGCGAAACCAGGCCAGCGACTCGTCGGCATTGATGTCCGCCATCTCCACGAGGGGAATCGCGTGCTCCCGCGCGACGCCCTTGACGGTGAGCGGCCGCCACGCTCCGACGAAGCACGCCGCGGCCCCCTTTGCCCGGACGGCGCCGTACCGACCCAGCAGTTGCGCAAACGGACCCCACCCCATCGCTCCCAGCCACTTGCGCGCGGCCTTGCGGGCGGAGTCCTGACCCTTCCACTGCGCCAGCACGATGGCCGTGATGTCGGCCGTCTGCATCAGGAGCTCGTGCAGCAGAAGTGGCACGCCAAAGGGGTCGTCGCACGTTACCACGACGTTCCGGAGCGGCCGGCCGGCGGCCCCGGCGCGAGCCGAAGCCAGCGCGGGGGCGCCATCGCGTTGCTCGTCCCGGTCAGCCACGGAGCCTCTACCCTCCGTCACCGTCCCTCGAGCCGTGGGGTCGGTGGTCTGCTGCTCTGCCCCGCCCGCCATGCGGCGCACAGGGACTGGGTCACATCCTGCGCTGTCGATCACCGACTTCGCCTCCGGCGCCGGCCGGCGAACGGTCAGCGAGAGCCCACAATGCGTCTCGTGCGGCCCGAGGTGTAGGCCTCCTCGACGGCCCGAGGCTGCTCCGGCGTAATTGCGAGGGGCTACTCGACGAAGACGTCTCTGTCGCACCCGAGGGCCTGGCACACAAGCTCGGCATGTGAGCCGCGTCTTGTAAGGACCATAACGGCATCCGCGGCCCGATTCTTGAGCCCCTGGTGCCATCCAAGGGGCGGAATGGGGGGGAATGGGGTCACATCTCCGAAGTCCCAGGCCCCTTCGCGCCCCCGAGGGCTATGGCTCGGCACAGATCGAGGCGGCGAGGCACGGGGTGAGGGCTGAGGCCAGGTTCTTCCGCCCACAGACGCGTACGTCCGTGGGGACGTGCACGTCTGTGGGCGTCGTAGAGACAGATGCCGGATGGCAGAGGCTGGCGGTTATGGGATCGGCTCGGGTCTTGCGAGGTCGCCGTCCATGGTGGGCGGGAGGCGGAAGACGTGCTCCCCGGTGCGGTCGGTGAAGTAGAGCCGGGAGTCCGACGGCTCGCGGCCGTGCCCGTCGGCCCAGAAGCCGTAGAAGTCCGGGTGCGCGTTGACCGGCCGGCGCACGTAGGTGTGGTTGTACTCGCTGCCCTCGGTGAGCTGGCGCTGCATGGTCCAGGTATGGCCCCGATCGTGAGTGGTCCAGAGGGCTATCTCGCCGCCGGGGTTGTAGGGCTGCGGGCCGGGCTGAGTCGGGGCGATGATGCGCCACGAGGTGTCGGTCTCCACGTACAGCGACCCCATGTCGTAGTTGTTGTCCGAGACGATGCTGCCCTGGATGTCCCACTCCGTGCCCGTCCAGCGGGCCGTGCGCCAGGTGCGCGGCATGTTCTCGGGGCCCGACTGGTAGCCCTTGCTCGTGAGATGGAGGATGATGGGGCGGCCCGCGGAGTCGAAGGTGATGTCCTTCAGATACACCAGCAGCCCGTCGGCCTGGTAGTCGTGGACGAGGGCCGGGTTCGGCACCGACTGCAGGGGCACGTCGAGCGCCTCGCCCCGGGCGCTGCGCCAGGTCTTCCCGAAGTCGGCCGACTCCATGTAGTACAGGTTCGTGCGCCAGTTGACGCCCTTGCCATCGGGGTGGAAGTTGAAGGCCGTCCCGACCTTGCCCTCGTGCCGCCAGCTTATCTGGTAGTGCCCGTTCTCGATCTTCGCCAGGAGCTGGTCGTTGGACCACTCCGCACCGTCGGGGCTCGTCATCTGCCACAGGCACCGGCCGCCCGCGTAGCGCGTATGGAGGAAGAAGAAGCCCGTGCCCGGCAGTCGCCACGGCTGGGGGTAGGAGAAGTTGCGCGTCAGGACGTGCTCGAACTTCTCCACCGAATACGGCTCCGTGCTGCGGTGGATGTACGCCGGCCGGGAGGTCCCGTGGGCGCTGGAGAAGATCCAGACGTACCCGTCCTCGTCGAGCATGATGACCGGGTTGTCGTGGGCGTCGGAGGTGCGCTTGTTCAGCAGGATCGTGGGCCGCGGCACCATGCGCGTCGCGTGGTCGTAGTAGGAGACCATGTGCAGGAGCTCCTGCTTGCCCGGGACCGTCCCGCCGTAGCAGAAGAACGTCCTGTTGACCTGCTCGGCATAGTACGCGAAGGGGATGTGCTTGGCGCAGTACGTGCCCAGCCCGCCGCTGTACTTGTACTTGTACTCGTCGTCGGAGGGCTGGTTGTAGTACCAGATGCCGCGGTAGCCGTCGGCCCTGCGGAGGTCGAGCAGGTCGGAGCCGGCCGCATCTGTCCCACCGGCGGGACCGCCGGCCTGTGTGAGAAGGGTCAACATGAGCGCGCCTCCTATCAGTGCGCAGAGCAGTCTGGTCATGGTCAAGCATCCTCGGTCGGGGATTCGTCGGCGCGCTCCGGGCGGAGCGCCTCGCGGTCCCCGATGGTGGCGTCCGAGCGCATGTGCAGGTCGCGCTGCGGGAAGGGGATCTCGATGCCGTGCTCCTGCAGGGCGTGCCAGACGGCGAAGTTGAGCTCGCTGGTCGTCTGCGCCCGGTCCGTGGGGTCGGCGATCCACACCAGGAGTCTGAAGTCCACGGAGCTGTCGCCGAAACCCATCAGCCGCGCGTCCGGCGGCGGATCGTTGAGCGTCATCGGATGGTCCTGGCCGATCTTGCGCAGGATCTCCCGCACCAGCTCCACGTCGCTGGCGTAGGACACGCCCACATCAATGTCCAGCCGCAGCTTCAGGTCCCGGTGGCTGAGGTTCAGCACCTGCTGCGTGACGAAGTCGGCGTTGGGGACGATCACGAAGACATTGCCCAGTGTGCGTACGGTCGTGCTCCGGATGCTGATCTGCGTGACGATCCCCCGCACAGAGTCGGGCCCGCCGCCACCCACGTCGATGTAGTCGCCGACCTTGATGGGCTGCTCCACCAGCAGGATGAGCCCGCTGATGAAGTTCTTGAGTATGTCCTGCAGCCCGAAGGCGAGGCCGATGCCCGCGACGCCGGCGAATACGGCGAGGGCGCCGAGGCTGAATCCGGCCAAGCGGACGGCCCAGAGCACGGCGGCGACCACGAGCACGTAGTACACGACGTTGGAGATGGCGTAGCGCTGCCCGGCATCGTACTGCCGCCGCAGTGTTCCGGCCTCCTGCAGCACCTCGCGGATAATGCGCGAGATGAGTATGCTGAAGACAACGACGAGGGCGGCGCTCGCCAGCTCCCAGATGCTGACCTCCGTGTCCTGTACGGTGAAGAGGGGTCGCGACAGCACGGCGGATAGCTCCCGCAGGCGCCCCTGCGGCAGCCCCCCGGCGCGCACGATGACGGCGCCGGCGAGCACGACCATGCCGATGCGCTCCACGAGTCCCAGGAGCGGGCGGGCGGCGCGGAGGAACACGCGCCAGTCGGCGCTCTCGGCGTCCTCGACGGAGATGGCGGCGAGTCGGCGCTCAGCCTGGAAGACGTACGTGCGGTGCAGCACCCATACGGCCGCGATGCTGAGCACCGCGGCCGGGATGGCCCGTGCGAGCAGTTGGCTGAGATTGGTGTAGCCGGCGGCGTGCACGCCGAGCAGGATGGCGCCGAGAGTAAGCGCAGTCGTCGGGATGGCGACGGCCGTCCGCTGCGCCATGCGGGCGGCGACGCTGCCGGTGTCCGGGATCAGCGCCCGCGGTCCGCCGAAGGGAACCAGGAGGGCGAACATGTACAGCCACGCGCCCAGGCCGTAGACGAAGTCCACGGCGGCGACCACATCGTCATGCTCGTAGGCGAACATCCGCAGCGCGAAGACAAGGGGCAGCAGGACGCCGGAGAAGACCAGCAGGCCACGGAAGCTGCGGTACACGTGCGCGGCGTGCTCATCGGTGGCGGGTACGAGGCGCCGCTCCGGCTCCGCCGGCGAGAGGAGGCGCTCGGTGACGTTCTCCAGCAGCATGACGGCGACGACGATGGCGAGGAGCGTCATGAGGAATCCGAGCCACGGGCCCGAGAAGCCACAGAGCCAGATGGCGACCCCGCCGACGACGAGGATGATGAGCGCGCGGGCGATGCCGAGTGTGGCGGCCGCCGCCGCACTGACCTCCGGAGGCTGCTCGGGATCGGGTGCCGAAGCCCTGCGCCGGGCCAGGGCCACGAGTCGGCGCCAGCCGTAGATCGCGGTGACGAGGAGGAGGCCGCAGACGACGAGGCGCACGAGGACGCTGACGAGGCCGGCCGGCGTCGCAAGCCGCGCGCGCAGGTCTCGCAGCCAGGCAGGCAGGTCGGTCGTCAGAGCCCAGCCAATGCGGCGGGCGGCGAAGCGGAGGCCCTTGAGGGCGCGGGCCGGTGTCCGTGTTGATACGCGCTGCTCGGCACGGCGCCACGGACTGTGCTCGCGCGCGTACACCTGGGCCGTGATGACGGCCAGGCTGAGACGGGCGGCCACTGACTCGCCGCGAACGGCGACGCCGGCCGCCGCCTCCCATGTGCCGATAAGCTCGTCGGCATTCGCCTGCTGCTCGTCGAGCTGCTGTCGCAGGTCCGAGAAGGCCGATCGAGAGAGCGCCGCGGCGTGTTGCTGCAGGTCACTTCGGACCCCGTTGAGCAGCTCCGTGGCCCGCCCTTGCCCCTCCTGGACGTCGCCAGAGAGCTGGCGGAAGTCTTTGACTGCGGTCTGCGCGTCCACCTGGAGCTGTATGGCGTCGGCCGATGTCCGGTCTCCCGCGCGGATCGCATCCGGCTCCCGGGAGCTCGCCCTCTGCAGCGTCAGCAGGCGCGCGCGCGCGTCGGCCAGCCGCGCGGCGGCGTCGGCGAGCTCGCCCTCGATCTTCGCGCCGCGCCTCCGGATGTCGGTGCGTCGGCTCTCGAGCTGGTGGGATGTGGTTGACCGCGTTGGTCGTGGCGGAGGAGGCGGCGGAGGCTCGGGCCGCTCTACCTCGGTAGGGGCGGCGTGCTCCTCGGCGCCCTCTTCGTCGGGGGCGGCGACGTCGCCCGGCTCGTCTTCCGCGGCGTTCGCCGCTTCGGCCTCGGGCCCGGGCTCGACGACCACCGGCGCCTCGGGCGCGGAGGGTCGCGACTCGGCAGTCTCCGACGGCGCCTCCTGCCCCAGCGCGGCCGGGACGAGGAGCCAGATGGCCAACAGCGCGATGAGCAACGCCCACGCCGGGCCGGCACGTGCGCGCCGGACTGCCTCGTGTGATCGGGAGGCCATGTGATCACCCAATGCATCTTCCGCCTCCGCGTCGTGTGTTCCTGCGTTCGGCGATCGCCAACGGCGCATCGGGCAGGGGCGGGAGCGGGCGGTGTCGAACAGCGTGGGGCACACATGCCGGGGGACTGAGCGGGCGAATGCGACACGGCATATTCGTCACGGGAACCGACACGGAGATCGGCAAGACGGTGGTCGCGGCGGGGATCGTCGCCGCGCTGCGGCGGCGGGGCGCGGATGTCGGCGCCATGAAGCCCATCGCCAGCGGCGGCATCGAGCGCGGCGGGCGGGTGGTGTCCGAGGACGCGCTCGTCCTGCTCGAGGCGGCGGGCACGGAGGACGCGATGGAGCTCGTCAATCCCGTGTGCCTGTCGCTGCCGCTCGCGCCGGCCATCGCCGCCGAGCGCGAGGGCGAGCGCATCGACATGGCCCTCGTGGACCGAGCGTTCGAGTCCCTGCAGGCGCGGCACGAGTGTCTGATCGTGGAGGGCGTCGGCGGGGCGGCGGTGCCGATCACGGAGGAGCTTCTGGCCATCGACCTTGCGGTGCGCCGGCGCTTGCCCGCCCTCGTTGTCGGCCGGCCCGGCCTGGGCACCATCAACCACTGCCTGCTGACGGTGGACTTCGCCAGGCGCCGCGGCTGCGAGGTGATCGGGGCCGTGTTCTGCGACTCGGTGGGCGATGCGCCGGGAATGGCCGAGGCGACCAACGCCGAGGCCGTGGAGCGCTTCGCGGAGGTCCGGGTGCTCGGCGAGGTGCGCTTCTCGGACGAGCTTGCGGAGGGACCGTGCTCGCCGGAGCTGGCGGCCGATCTGGTAGAGGAGGCCGTGGACGTCGCCAGTCTTGTCGAGCTGTGACTCGATGGCCGCTGCCCACGACATGGACGAACGGACCTGCTACATAGCACTGTGCTGGGGCGCCGGGCTCGGTCGGCGGACGCTCGACCGTGTCATCCGGCACTTCGGCTCGGCGGCGGAGGCGCTGGAGGCGTCGCCCAGCGCGCTGCGCCGCGCGGGGGTGGAGGGCGACGAGAGCCGGGCGGAGACGCTCGCAGAGCTGCCCGACAAGTTGGCGGAAGTGGAGCAGGAGCTGGCGCGTCTCTCGGACGATGGTGTGCAGGTGCTGTGTCCCTTCGAGGACGACTTCCCGCCGCGGCTGCGGGACATCCCCAGCGCCCCGGCGCTGATCAGTGTGCGGGGCGCGCTCTCTGGGTCCGACGAGCGCAGGATCGCCATCGTCGGCACGCGCGGGCCCAGCGAGGCCGGGCTGGCGGCCGCCCGGGCGCTGGCCACGGCGGCGGCGGCGAACGGCTGGTGCGTCGTGAGCGGCCTGGCGCGGGGCATCGACACGGCGGCGCACGAGGGCGCGCTCGCCGCCGAGGGCCGGACGATCGCCGTCCTGGGCTCCGGCATCCGGCGGGTGTACCCGCGGGAGAATCGGGACCTCGCCGAGCGCATCGCGGAGCGGGGCGCGCTCATCAGCGAGCAGCCGCCCAATGCCCGCCCGACGTCCCGTCGCCTCACGGCGCGCAACCGTCTGCAGAGCGGCCTGGCACATGCGGTCGTCGTCGTCGAGACGGGCCCCGGCGGGGGCAGCCACGTCACCGCGTCCCACGCGCGCCGGCAGGGCAAGCCCGTGTTCGCGGTGCAGTGGCCCGGGACAGACCGGCGGGCGCGGGGAGGCAGGCAGCTCCTGGGCCGCGGGGCGCATCCGGCCGACGTGTCGGGTGACCTGAGCGCCCTACTCGCCGCCATTGATGAGCTCGAAGCCGATCAGACGGCGAGGTCGAAGGAGCAGCTTGGTCTCTGGCAACGAGGGGGATCACAGCTGTGAGGACGCGTGTGGAAGCTCCCTCGGAGCTCAATCTCGGCCGCAGCCGGGTGAACGCCCACCCGGGCTTCTACGGCTTCTGAGCCGACGGCCACGGCCGCCAGCCCTCCGACTCCCGCCTCTGCTTCACCGACCGCACCGGCGAGCGCGTGTGGCGGCTGCCGTCGGTGATGGAGGGAGAGCTGGCGAAGCCGGTGCGCGCTGGCACTGCCCAGGATCGCTGTGGAGCACGCCGGGTCACGGGCCCAAAGAAATGGGCCGGGATGGTGAGGTATTTGGGCCTTCCGGCTCATTCGCCTCACCGACCACAGGCGTATGGTGTTGGTGACGTCGCCGACGACTTCAGGAAGAAGGGGTGATCCGAATGTCATCGGAGCAGGCAGCAGCATACGTGGCGCGCATGCGCCAGGAAGGACGCACGGATGAAGAGGTGCGTCAGGCGTTGCTGGACTCGGGCTGGGAGGCGGACCGGATCGAGGCGCTGCTTGGGGCGAGCGCGCCGCCCGCGGCGGTGGGCCAAGCCCCGCCCACCGTGGCTCCATCGACCAGCCGGCGCGTGCCGTCGCAGCCCTCGCGGGCGGCGCCCCGTGTAGGAGGACGCAGCCGCCGCACTGGCCTGATCGTCCTCGTCGCCGTGGCGGCGGTCGTGGCCGCGGGCTGCGCGTGGTTCTTCTTCCTCCGCAGCCCCGATGAGTCCAAGTACGTGGGCACATGGTTGGACGCTGGGATGACGACTCCACGCAGCGGCATGACGTACGGCACCGGCTACGTGCTTGAGGCGGATGGCACAGGTAAGGCGTGGGCTATCATCGACGCGAGAAACGCAGATCCCCTGGCGGCTGAGAGGCTTGAGCGGGACAGCCCGGACCTCCGCCAGGACCCTCCCGGACGCTACATATCGGAGACTGACTGTACTTGGCGCGTGGACGGCGATCGCATAGTCATCTGCGCTGAGGTGGGGGGGAGCGCCTATGAAGTCACACACGAACTGGCCAGCGACGGTCGTTCCCTGAGAATGGTGGCCGCCGCGTGGGGAGATGAAGATGGCGAGTTGCAGCCTGTGGAGGGGAACGCCAGCGCCCGCCCGCTCTTGAAGCAGGAGGACCCGTGAGGGCTTCGGGATTCACGTCCAGCGGCTTGAGTGCGCTCGATGTCGGGCGTCGAGCTCGTGCATCAGGCGACCACGACGGCCGACCGCGTAGGGTGACGGGACGCTCAGTGTGGTGCACCAAGCCATTCGGTGGCGCGGCTGAGGACGCAGCAGGGCACTAAGATGATCGAACATCCTGTAGTTTT
>JASFTE010000174.1:0-8474 GCA_050114035.1 Armatimonadota bacterium
GTCGCAGTTGGTCAGGAGCACCAGGCCGTCCAGCGCGTGCGCCTCCACGACGCACTCGATGGAATCCGCGATCAGCTCGCGCGTGGGGAGCGAGTAGTGCATGCCCCTGTGTCCCATGGCGATGCCATCACAGACGCCGGGCAGCCCGAAGACAAAGGCCGTGCCGCCGGCGGCGTGGATGCCTTTCTCGATGCAGCGCTCCAGGTCGCGCATCCCCATGTGCCCGGGGATGAGATCCGAGAAGCTGCTCGCGATGCCGATGAAGGGCTGCTCGAGCTGCCGGTCCGTGAGCCCGAGCGCCCGCAGCAGGGACCGGTTCGGCATCCGCTCCACACCTTGCGTCACTGCATCACTGCGCATTGGCGTCCTCCTGGTGCTCGTGTCCCTCTACGAAAAAGCCCCTCGTCTCCTGGGACGAGAGGCCAGCATCTCGCGGTACCACCCACATTGTCGCCGCCGGCGGTGCAAGCCGCCGGGCGACCGCTCTATGACGCGGTAACGCGCGTCACGCGCCCCGGCTTAGTGGGACGCATCTGCTGCGCCGTTCGGCCGGAGACTCCGGGGTGACATTCGGTGGGAGCGGCCGCCGGGCCTCGCACCTTCCGCCGGCTCTCTGAGGCCGCCCTCCCCACCTACTCCTCCCCATCATCGCTTTGGTCGCCCGGTTGTCAATACGGCTGGTGACCGTTCCCCCGCTCTGCGAGGGCGAAGATAGCACAGGGTCTCTGCAGTGTCAATGTCCTGGGCCGGCCCGGCGTGCAGGTGTCCGTCCCGGCGCCGCCGAAACCTCCACGCCGCGCTCGGCAAGGGATAGCCCAATGAGCTGGGTCGAGTACTACGAGCTCCCGCACCTGTACGACCTGATCAATGAGGAATTCATCGCCTACGATCTTCAGGCGACCTACGTTGCGCGGCTGCTGCGGGAGGAAGCACCGGCGTGCCGCAGGGTCCTGGACCTGGGCTGCGCCACGGGCCAGCACGCGGCGCGTCTGGCGTCGGATGGGTTCATCGTCACGGGCATTGATCTGTCTCCAGCGCTCCTCCGGCAGGGGAGAGGGCGAACTGGCGGCCTGCCCGTGGAGCTGCTGTGTGCCGATCTGCGCCACCTGCCGCTGCTTACCGGTTCTGATGCAGCGGTGTGTCTGAACCATACCATCAACTACATGCTCGGCCCGGACCTGGGGCGGGTCTTCCGAGAGGTGCATCGCATTCTGCGGCCTGGGGGGCTGTTTGTGTTCGACTTCTTTGACTACGGGCCAACGCACTTCTGGGTCGGCGCCTGGCGCGACAGCGCGGTGGGCGACGGCGTCCGCGTGCAGATGACGCACCGGCAGTCCGTCGATGCGGGCGGGCGGGTGGCCACGGATGCACATACGTACGAGGTCCACCAGGACAAACAGGTGACGACGTACACAGACGAGGACGTTCTGCGGGTGACGCACACGCAGGAGGTGCTGGCGGAGCTTGACGCGTGCGGCTTCCAGGTGCTCAAGGGCGGCACGAAGCGGGAGCTTGGCCTCGAGCCCACGTCGAACAGCGTGGCGATCGTGGCGCAGACCCCTTAGCCGCCGCTTACCTCTCGCGCCGCCGGGTCCTCGCACCCCTCGATGGCCCGGGATGCCTGCTCGTGGGTGAGGATCCCCGACTTGGCCCCGACCTGCGAGATGGCGGCCGCCGCGTTCGCGGTCCCTATCTGCATGGCCCGGGGGACGTCGCCACCCTTCACGAGCACGGCGACGAATGCCGCGCAGTACGCGTCCCCCGCGCCCACGGTGCTGGTGACCTCCGCCGGGAGCGCGGGCATGCTCCACAGCGTCGTGCCATCGTAGGCGCAGGAGCCGTTGGCGCCGTCGGAGATGACGATGGCCTTCGGCCCGCACTGCTTCAGGCGCTCGAAGGTCGGCTGGAGGCTCGCGGCCCACTCCTCGCGATCGAAGCCCGGCTCGTCGGCGTCCACCACTGTCTCCGCGGCCCCGACGCCGGTCATGAGGGCGGCCTCCCGGCGGTTCAGGAACAACACCTCGAGGGTGCCGAGTATGTTGCACATGGCGTCCACGCCCTGCCGGATCTGGTGCGATCCGGGGTTCATCACGGCGCTGATGCCGTGCTCCTCGGCGAAGTGGGCGATCTCGTCCAGCCACTCGCTGCTGCTGCCGCCGAGGGACGAGATGTACACCCACCGCGTCTGCTCGAGGCGATCCCAGTCGATGTCCTCGCCGCGAAGCTGGTTGTTGGCGCCGCGATGCACGAGGATGGTCCGGTCGCCCTCGAAGCTGGTGAGGATAACCGAGAAGCCCGTGTGGTGCTCGCCGGTGGTGACGGCGAGGGAGCAGTCGATGCCCTCCTGCTCGAGCCGGCGGATCACCTGACGGCCCGGCTCGTCGTCGCCGAGCTTGCCGAAGAAGGCGGTCTTGAGCCCGAAGCGGGCGAAGGTGATGGCGGTGTTCGTCGCGCCGCCGCCGGTGTCCACGAGAATGTCGCCGACGTCGATCTTGGCGGGGTACTCGAAGGCGAGGAAGCGCTGCTCGACGTCGGGCTCGGCGAGTTGGAGGACCGTGGCAGAGCCGACCGTGAGAAAGACGTCCTGGGTTGCCGTGCCGATGGTGACGATGTCGTGCATGCAGACCTTCCCCCTGCGGCTGGCGCTACGGGAAGCGCGAATCGACGATTCGGTGCGCAAGCTCGCAGGCCTCACGAGCGTCCGCGGCGCTCTGCCGTCCCTCTGCCTCATCGATGAGGTCATACGGACTGACCAACTCGTCCTCGTCCCCGTATGTGACGCGCATGTGCTGCTCGCGCCCATAGCCCGTCGCGATCGCTGACAGCCGCTGGATGCGCTCCGCATTGTCGGGGCCGGCGGTGCTTGTCCGCACGATGTTCTGCAAGTTCACGTGCACGTAATGCGTCCTGGGAACAGGGCCATAGCAGGCCAGCACAGCCTTGGACGCGTGCTCGAGCGCCTGCTGCCCGTTGGCGGCAGAAGAGCGCCAGCGGCCCAGCTCCGCGTCTTGCTCCGCCTCTCCCATCAGGCGACACGCGATGTCCAGCCGATGGCGCGCCTCGCGCTCACAGGTCACGGTACCCCTCCCACGTGATTTCCCATCTGCCTCGCCACCGCCCGTCGGTCCAAGCCCAGTGCCAGTCCTTGCCCAGCCGCTCACGCGCGAGGTTCGCCTCACGGATGATCTCGCGTATGCGCGCGAGTCTCTCCTCGAGGAACCCGTCGGTGTCCAGGAGCACCTTCGCATCCAGCCCCAGATCGAGGTAGAAGGACGGGAAGTTGCGCAGGAATCGCTCTCGGGAGTAGACGACGAGCTGGACGCTCATCTCGAGGTCGGCGGGGAGCATCTCGTACGGCATCCGTCGCTGCTGCCGAAGGTCATCGGGCAGGCTGTCAGCGATCACCAGCACGTCCAGGTCGCTGTCCGGGTGCGCGTCGCCGCGCGCATGCGAGCCGAACAGAGCCACGGCGACGAGCCCGTCGGCGAGGCCCTCGCGCAAGGCCTGGCACACCCGCTCGGCTGTCTTCCAGGCGTCGGCCATGGGAACCATATCCTCGCGGTCAAGTGGCCACGCAGTTCTTCCATCTTCGCCTCTGCCTATCCTGCCTGAACCGAACGAGTGGCATGCGTACAGTGCCGAGGAACGAAGCGCCAACCGCAAGGTCACGGCAAGACACGGCGTGCGCCGGCGTAGTGGCGGCTGTAGTACGGGGCGTCGAGGCTGCTCAGGCCGACGCTGCCGATGCCGCTGGAGGCGTGGAGGAGCTCTCCGTCGCCGGCATAGATGCCGACGTGTGTGATACCTGGCCTGGACGCACCAGTGAAGAACACCAGGTCGCCGACACGGAGGGCGTCGCGGGCGACGGGAGTGCCGACCTCGTACAGCGTGGCCGCGGTGCGCGGGACACGCTTGCCGAGGGAGCGCATGACGGTGTGGACCAGCCCGGAGCAGTCCATCCCTGCCCGGCTCTGGCCGCCGAGCACGTACGGCACACCCATGTACTGCATGGCGCGCTGCACGATGGCTCTGCCGTTGGCTGTGTTGATGGCGTCTTGGGTGCCCAGGTGGTCCGCCGCCATCCAGCCGATGGCGCCGCTGTCCAGGAGCACCTTGCGCCACGGGCCGGCGGCCGTCAGCAGATCGATCTCTGCGCCGCGCGCAGCGGCGCCAATAACGCCCGCGGCGGCGCTGGGCTCAGTGCGCAGCGGTGCATCGGGCGACGTCACGATTGCCGGGCCCATTTCGACAGCGGACACAGTATGGGCGAGGCCGGCAGCGGCGGACAGCGTGCCGCTGCTGACGTCCGTCGGCGTGTCCGCCAGCAACTCCCGGTAGAACCGCCGCGTGTGCGCCACAAGGTCGAAGGGCACGGACGTGCTGGGCCGCGCGTCTGGAGGGCGCATGCTGACTCCGGGCTCGCGCAGCTCTGCGTCGAGCCTCGTTGCGATCCGGTCGACGGAGCGCGTCGCCTGCGCGAGGCTCACGGCGCTAGGCTCCGCGACAACCGGGGCCGAAGACATCGCCACGCCGCAGAGCAGGAGCACCGGGATCGGCAGCATCCCGAAGACTCGTCTGTGATAGGCCCTGACGTTCATGACATGTCATCGGCGGGGCCGCCGGGGTTTGCCGCGGCCCCGCCGGGTCTACCAGCTCATGCAGCCGGTGAGTCACTGCAGCTCACCGGCACTACTCCTCGTCGTCGGCATCGTCCGAATCCTCGTCGCCATTCTCGTCGCCATTCTCGTCGCCGTCATCGTCGGCATCGTCGTCGGCATCGTCGTCGTCAACATCCTCCACGAAACGCGCCGGGAGGAACATGTTGCACTCCGGGCATCTGCCCGGCTCCGACTGCACGAACGGCTCATCGTGCATGTCGCAGTAGTACTCTACCTCTTGCCCCTCGGGCGCCTGCGCGACGAGGAAGGCGTCGCAGCCCTCCGTGCTGCACTGTCCCGGGTTCTCGGACGCCTCGCCCTTACACATGGGACACTGGTACGTGATCGCGGCCGCTACCGGCGTCGGGGGCGCGGGCGGCGCAACGGTCCCGGTTCCCTCAGGGGGCGTCTTCTTGGGGCATCCCGACAGGACCAGAGCCACGGCTACTACAACGAGCAATACCACAGCACATCGCCACATCGCTCTTTCACCTCCTTCCGCGCTTCAGATGGTAATCCGCGTTGTCTGGTATGACATAGGAAGCGTCGATCAGGTTCCAGGTGGGATTACATTCCCAGGCTCAGGGCGTCTCCTTTTCCGCCGGCTCCTGGTCCACCCATGTGATCCAGCGCTGGCGCCACAGGGAGTAGATGGCCGGTACGATCTCCAGCGTCAGGATGGTGGACGTGATGAGCCCGCCGATCATGGGCAGCGCAATCCGCTGCATTACATCCGCGCCGGCGCCGTGGTGCAGCATAATGGGCAGCAGGCCCGCAATCGTCGTCGTCACGGTCATGAGCTTGGGCCGGATGCGCTGGACGGCACCCTCCGTGATGGCCTCAAACAGATCGTGCTGCGTCCGCATGCGGCCCTCGCGGCGGTAGCGCTCAAAGGCCTCGTCCAGATACACGATCATCACGATACCGGTCTCGGCCGCAACTCCCGCCAACGCGATCATGCCCACGGCAACGGCCACGCTCATGTTGTAGTGGGCCCACTTGAGCGCCCAGAGACTTCCGGTGAGCGCGAAGGGCACGGACAGGAGCACGATGAGCGTCTGGGCGACGTTGCCGAAGTTCATGTAGAGCATGACCACGACGATGGCTAACGTCACGGGGATGACGACTCTGAGCCGCTTCTTCATGCGCTGCATGAACTCGTACTGGCCGGTCCATTCCAGGTGGTATCCATCAGGCATCGTCGGGTACAGCTCGTCAATCAGCTTCTGCTTGGCAGCCTCGACGTAGCTGCCGACGTCGCGTCCCTCGACCCCTATGAAGACCCATCCGGCTCTCTCGCCGTTCTCATTCCGCACGAAGGGCGCACCGGTCGACACCTCGATGTTCGCGAGCTGCCCGATGGGCACATGCGCGCCCATTGGTGTGGGTACGAGGACGCGGCTGAGCTTCACCAGATCGTCCCGCAGCTCCCGGGCGTAGCGGACGTTGATGTGGTATCGCTCGCGCCCCTCCACGGTCACGTCGATGTTCATCCCGCCGATCGCCGTCTGCACGATCTGTTCGACATCCTCCACATTCAGGCCGTACCGGGCGATCACTTCCCGGCGCGGCGTGAAGTCTATGAAGTATCCGCCGGTGACGCGATCGGCGTAGACACTGCGTGTGCCCTCGACAGCCGGGAGGATGGCCTCAATACGCATGCCGATGTTCTGAATCGTCGTCGCATCGTCGCCCGTTATCTTGATGCCGACCTCGCTCTTGATGCCCGTGCTGAGCATGTCGATCCTGGCCTTGATCGGCATCGTCCACTCGCTCGTCCACGCCGGCAGCTTCGCGTACTGCTCGAGCCGATGCTCGAGTTCGTCCCACGTGACGTGGCGCTCGTCGGGCCAGATGCGCCGCAGGACTCGCTTGACCGGCTCCGGCGCCCAGGAGGAATACCACCGGTGCCGCTCGACGGTTGACCACTGGTCTGGTGGGTGCAGCAGGACGTTGGTCTCGACCATGCTGAGTGGCGCCGGATCCGTGGAGGTGAGGGCACGCCCGACCTTCCCGAAGACGAGCTTCACCTCGGGGAAGAGCTCCTTGTTCGCCATGATCTTGTCCTGGATCTGGAGCGCCTTCCCTGCCTCAGTGATGGAGATTCCCGGCGGACTCGTGGGCATGAACAGTATGTCGCCCTCGTTGAGGGGTGGCATGAACTCAGAGCCCAGCTTGGGGATGAAGCGGGACAACACGGGAACATCGAGCACCAGCGGCGCGCACGAGACCACCACGATCGCGGCGATGGCGATGCTGAGTCCGCGTCGCTGCATCAGCGCCCGCATCCACGGGTGATAGACACGCTGCAAGCGGATGCTGATGGGGTGCTCGTGCTCGGGCACGATCCGCCCGCGAATGAACAAGACCATCAGGGCCGGCACGAGACTGATGGACATGATGGAGGCGAAGAACATGGAGAAGGTCTTCGTGTAGGCCAGCGGCTTGAAGAGTCGGCCCTCCTGGGCCTGGAGCGAGAACACGGGCAAGAAGGACACCGTAATGATGAGCAGGGAGAAGAAGAGCGGCTTCCCGACCTCCTTGGCCGCCTCGATCAGCACAGTTGTTCGATCAGCGTCCGGTGGCGCCTGCTCGAGGCGCTTGTGGGCGTTCTCGATCAACACCACCTGCGCATCCACCATGGCCCCAATCGCGATGGCGATACCCCCAAGGGACATGATGTTCGAGGTCACGCCGAGCAGGTACATGGGAATGAAGCTCAGGATGACCGCGATGGGCAGAGCGATGACGGCCACCAGCGCGCTGCGGAAGTGCAGGAGGAAGAAGATGATGACGACGCTGACGATGATGGCTTCTTCGATGAGGGTCCGCTTCAGCGTGTCAATGGAGCGGAGGATGAGGTCCGACCGGTCGTAGGTGGTGACGATCTCGACGCCGTCGGGAAGGCTGGGTCTGATCTCCTCGATCTTGTCCTTGACGCGATCGATGACTTTGAGGACGTTCTCGCCAAAGCGGACGACGACAATGCCGCCGACCACTTCGCCTCTGCCATTGAGCTCAGCAATCCCACGTCGCATGTCCGGCCCGAGATGCACGTTGGCGACGTCTCGCAGCAAGATCGGCGTCCCCCGGCCATCGGTGCCCACCACCACCTGGTCGAGATCACCGACGCTCTTGATGTAGCCCCGTCCCCGGACGAAGAACTCCTTCCCGCCCAACTCCAGCGTCCTGCCGCCGACATCCTGATTGCTCCGTCGGATAGCCCCGATGACGGCCTTGATTGGCAGTCCGTAGGCGACGAGCCTATTGGGATCCAGGTCCACCTGATACTGCTTCTCGAACCCGCCAACGCTCGCAACCTCCGACACGCCGTCCACGCTGGTGAGCCAGTATCGCAGGTACCAGTCCTGGAAGGACCGCAGCTGCTGCAGGTCGTTCTCTCCGGTCTCGTCCACGAGGGCATATTCGAATCCCCACCCAAGGCCGGTGGCGTCCGGGCCGAGCTGCGGTCTTGCGTCCGGTGGGAGCTGCCCCTGGATGGCGTTCAGGTACTCGAGGATGCGACTGCGGGCCCAGTAGATGTCGGTGCCGTCGTCGAAGAGCACGTACACGAAGGAAATGCCGAAGAAGGACAGCCCCCGGACTACCTTCGCCCGGGGAGCGGCGAGCATGGCGCTCACGATGGGGTACGTCACCTGGTCCTCGACCAAGTTCGGATCGCGGCCCGGCCACTCGGTGAAGATGATGACCTGGACATCCGTGAGATCGGGAATGGCGTCCAGGGGGACGTTGAGCATGCACCAGACGCCGGCGCCCACGGCGAAGAGGATAAACAGGAACACCATGAACCGGTTC
>JASFTE010000175.1:0-8458 GCA_050114035.1 Armatimonadota bacterium
ACGAGCTGCGACACCTCACGCACAGAGAGCGGAACGTCCCTGTAGCGCCGCCTGGACCGCCGGCCATTCAGGATCCGCCACAGACCCCTCCCCCCCGATGTCTCCGCCCGCGGCAGCGACACCACGGTCAGGGCGTCCGGGTGCCGCTTGTACGTCTTCGGGACGCCCACGACGTCCAGCGGCCGCGGGGGCATGTTCCCCCGCTCGTATTTGGTTTCGCGCTGGTACTGCCGTCCGATGTCATCCTGCATGATGTCTCACTCTCGGTCCCTGATTCGCCAACCGGAAACTCGCCGACACCGAGCTCTTCGCCCTACCAGGCCACTCACCTGCGCAGGCGGCGGGGAACCAAAGGAGGACAGGTGCAGTCTAAGGGAGAAACATACTTTGACAGAAGCCGATACGGGGCATATACTCCATAGTAGCGGTAGTCCACTCGGGTGCTGCACGGGAGCGTGATTGGTATGAGGCAGTGTCCGTCGTGCAACCGTGTATGGGTGCCGGATGCGACCCATCCAGAGGGTGGCGTGTTGGAGGCGGAATCGGAGCGAATCGGGGGGGCCGACCGGGACTACTGCTCCGATTGCGTCGCCAAGCGAGAGGCTCAGGTCGCCGGCCTGAGTCACGACATCGAGGAGGTCGTAGAACGGCGCCAGGCCGAAACGGTCGCGGCGCCGATCGCGCATGACGCACGCGCTCCCGGCGCCTGGTGGCGCCCGCTCGCCATCGCCGCCGTCGTGGTCGTCCTCATCGGCGCGGCCATCGGCGCGCGCATGGTGTACCGGCCGGTCACGGACGAGATGACTCCGTCCGGCGAAGGCGCGGAGGGCGTGGCGGCCGGAGAGAGGCCGTCTGTGGGCGGTTCCTGGGGCGTGCAGGGACAGCGCGCCGGGCAGGGCCAGCGCGGAATCACCCCCGTCTCACGACAGCCCGGCCGACGACTCCCGTCTGGGGCCATCGACCCCGATGTGTGGTCTCTCGTGCAGGAAGCATCGCGCGAGACTGGCTCGGAGCGCAGCACCACTGGCCAGGAGCGTCCCTCGTCCGCCGGCCGAGCGAGGACCTCACCATCGCGTGACACCGGCGACACCGACGGGGGCGACACAGAGGAGCGCGACACGGACGACGACTCGCCCTCGAGCACCGAGACCACGATGTTCGGGGCGGAGGCTCCCGGTTCGCCGGGCGATCAGATGACGCCCAACGGCGCTGGCGAGGGCGCTGAGAACGGGGAGGAAGGCCCGGTCGAGCAACCCGGTCCGGACGAGGAAGACCTCCCGCCTGAGGTAATCGTATTCCCGGACATGCCGCCGCCCGGCGACGGCGACGAACCGTTCATACCACGTGAGCTGCCCGACGAGATCGTCATTCCTATCCCGCCGCCGGAGTGACCTTCGGCCGCGGCGATGTGCCACCTCTGCGACGCTTCAGTCATCGCTGCCTTCCCGAATGCGTATCCCCTGCTCGATCGCCTCACCAACGACGGAGCTATCCTGCTGGCGCTTCTCGAACTCCTCCGGCGTGTAGGGCAGCAATTCGGGGTAGAAGGGGAGTGTCCAGGCCTCGTACAGCGGGGGTAGCCGCTCGAGCCACGGCGTACCGCGGAAGCGTTCGCCGACGAGGATAAGGTCCACATCGCTGTCCTCGACGTGCTCGTTACGGGCACGCGAGCCGAACAGGACCGCATCGCGTACCCCGACGCGCCTCATGTACTCGCGCACTTCCTCGATCAACTGGTCGAGCCCAATCTTCCTCTGAGCCATCCCGTTGCCCGTGTGGCCCAAGCCACGGCCTCCTCAGCAATCGTCTGGCCGAACATCTTGAACGGCGGTCCGCCAGCGGCGTTGGCGTACCGCGTCGACGCATAGAAGGGCATCAGCTTCTGCACAGCGCCGAGCACGTCCTCGGGCATATCGGGGAAGCACTCGGTGGCCATTGCAGCGAGGTTGTGTGTGCCCGGCCAGCGCTCGTTCCGCAAGACCGGGTAGCCACACTTGAGCATCTTCTCAACGGCCTGTCGGGCACAGAACACGGCCCAGTTCCATCGACCGGCGGCAAGCATGTCCCGCGCCGTGGCGAGGTCGTGGTCGGCGTCCGCTATGGTATCAGCCGCTTCCTGCCTCATCTCTCACCTCCGCCAGCCTCTCCCGCAGCGCCTTGTTGGCGAGCTGCGGATCCACCTTCCCCTGCGTCTTCCGCATGATCTGCCCCATGAGGGCCCCGGCGGCCTGGTCCTTGCCGCCGACGAAGTCCGCCACGATCTTCTCGTTCTCCGACAGCACCTCATCCACGATGCCGTCTATCTCCCCGCCGTCGGAGATCAGCGTCAGGCTCTTCTCCTCACAGATGGCCTCCGGCGCCTTTCCCGTCTCGAACATCTCCTCGAAGACCTGCTTGCCGATCTTCCCGCTGATCGTCCCCCTGGCGATCATGTCCAGCATCCGCGCCAGGTGCGCGGGCGTCACTTTGCTCTCCGTGAGGGAGCTCCCCGCCTCATTGAGCTTGCCCATCAGGTCCACCATCACCCAGTTCGCCACCGCCTTCGCATCGGAGTGCAGCCCGGCGCACTCCTCAAAGAAGTCGGCTATCTCCCGCGACGCCGTCAGCACACCCGCATCGTAATCGGGAATCCCGTACTGCTCCGCCAGCCGCGCCCGGCGCGAGCGGGACAGCTCCGGAAGCTCCGCGCGCACCTCTTCCACCCACTCCTCGCCAACCGCCATGGGCACCAGGTCCGGCTCCGGGAAGTACCGGTACTCCTCCGAGCTCTCCTTGTGACGCATCGCCGTGGTTATGCCGCGCTCGGCGTTCCAGCGCCGCGTCTCGCGCTCCGGCAGTTCCACTCCCTCGGCGAGCGCCTTCTGCTGCCGCTCCACCTCGTGTGCGATGCCGTCATGCACTGCCCGGAAGGAGTTCAGGTTCTTCAGCTCCACCAGCCCCGTCGTCTCGCCGGTCGCCGTGTCCCTGATGTTCACCGTCGGCTCGCAGCGCATCGCCCCCTGCTCCGGGCTCGCGCTCGAGACGCCGATGTAGCGCAGCACCGTCTGCAGCGCCAGCAGGTACGCCCGCGCCTCCGCGGGCGAGTTCATATCTGGCTCGGTCACGATCTCCATCAACGGCACCCCGCACCGGTTGTAGTCCTGCAGGCTCGTGCCGTCCGGTGCGTGCAGCGACTTGCCCGTGTCCTCCTCCAGGTGCACCCGGCGAATCCCCACGCGTTTCGTCGTGCCGTTGACGTCGATCTCAAGGTAACCGTCCCGGCTCAGCGGCTCCTCGTACTGCGATATCTGGTAGTTCTTCGGCAGATCCGGGTAGTAGTAGTTCTTCCGAGCAAAGCGGCAGTGCCTCTGTATCTCACAGTGGAGCGCCAGCGCCGTCTTCAGGACGCTCTCGATCGCCGCCTTGTTGGCCACCGGCAGCACCCCGGGCAGGCCGAGGCACACCGGGCAGCAGTGCGTGTTGGGCTCCGCGCCAAACACCGCCCGGCACGAGCAGAACATCTTGCTCCCGGTCTGCAGCTGCGCATGCACTTCCATGCCGATGATGGCTTCGTATGGCACTGTGCTAGACCGCTCCCTCTGCGCTCGCCCGTCCGTCACTGATCACTGGCCTCTCACGATGACACCCGGCCGCCTGTTCGTACGCGTACGCCACCTGCAGCACGGTCTCCTCGTCGAAGGCCTTCCCGACGATCTGCAGACCCACCGGCAGTCCATCGCTCAGCCCGCACGGCACTGACACGGCCGGAAGGCCGGCGAGGCTCACGAACATGTTGCACAGATCGGCCATCTTCATCGCCAACGGATCGTCGGCGCGTTCGCCCACTTTGAAGGCGACCGTAGGCGAGGTGGGGGAGACCAGGACATCGACGTCCTCGAACGCCCTCTCGCAGTCTTGCTTGATCAGCGTGCGCACCTTGAGCGCCTTCAGGTAGTACGCGTCGTAGTAGCCCGCGCTGAGCGAGTACGTCCCGAGCATGATCCGCAGCCGCACCTCAGGACCGAACCCCTCCCCCCGCGTCTTGGCGAACATGTCCACGATGTCATCTACCCGCTCCGGCGTGCGGTGCCCGTAGCGCACTCCGTCGTACCGCGCCAGGTTGCTGCTCGCCTCCGCCGGGGCGATGAGGTAGTACGTCGCCAGCGAGTAGTTGGAGTGCGGCACGCCGACCTCCTCGCACGTCATCCCGAGACCCTCGAGCGTCTCTATCGCCTGCTGCACGGTGTGGCGGACGTCCGCGTCAATGCCCTCGCCCATCAGTTCCTTGACAACACCGGCCCGCAGGCCCTTGACATCCTGCCCGAGCGCCTCCGTGAAGTCCGGCGCCTCGATGTCGGCCGAGGTCGAGTCGAGCCGATCGTGTCCCGAGATCACGTTCAGCAGCAGCGCGCAGTCCCGCACGTCCTTGGTCATCGGACCGATCTGGTCCAGCGACGACGCGAACGCGATCAGTCCGTACCGCGACACGCGTCCATACGTCGGCTTCATGCCCACGACGCCGCAGAGCGAGGCTGGCTGGCGGATCGAGCCGCCTGTGTCGGAGCCCAGCGCGATGATGCACTCCCCGGCGGCCACGGCCGAGGCGGAGCCACCGCTCGAGCCCCCCGGTACGCGATCCAGCCCCCACGGATTCCGCGTCACCTTGAAGCCCGAGTTCTCCGTGGACGAGCCCATGGCGAACTCGTCCATGTTCGTCTTCCCCACGGTCACGCAGCCCGCCGCGTCCACCTGCCGAACCGCCGTCGCATCGTACGGCGGCACGAAGTTCTCCAGGATCCTTGACGAGCAGGTGGTCGGCACGCCCTTCGTGCAGAGCAAGTCCTTCAGGCCGATGGGGATCCCGTCGAGCGGGCCCAGCGTCTCCCCCGCTTCGCGGCGCGCGTCGGCCTGCTCGGCCTGCTCGAGGGCCCTCTCGGGAGTCACGAGCATGTATGACTGCACGTCCTCCTCGACCTGCTCGATGCGCTGCAGCACGGCCTCGGTGACTTCCCTGCTGCTCACGTCGCCGCCCGCCAGCTCCTCGGCGATCTCGTGAGCGGTCCGGTCGTAGAGCTCCAAACGATTCACTTCCCAAGTTGTAGGGCGGGGTCTCCGTGCCCCGCCCGCTGTTGTGGGGCGGCGGGACCGTGCCCCGCCCGCCCTCTAGAACAACTCCTCAATTATGAGCGGAACCCGGAAACACGTGTCCGTGCGGTCGGGCGCGTTGGCCAGCACGTCCTCACGAGGCAGCGACTCGCCCACCGCGTCCTCACGGAACACGTTCGACATGGGGACGGCGTGCGAGGTAGGCTCCACGTCCTCCGTGTCGAGTTGCTGCAGCTCGGTGAACGCCTCCAGAATCCGATTCAGCTCTCGCCCGAGCCGCTCCAGCTCCTCGTCATCGAGCGCCAGCCGCGCCAGCCACGCGACGTGCTCGACTTCCTCACGTGTGATGCGGTCCATAGCAATCGGTCACTCCTGACCTCGGCGGAGCAGATTATAGCACCAGGCAAGTGCACGAGCAAGGATGCCGCAAGGTCATTGCCGCCGCCCAAGGACGCGGGCTCGTATGGCGCGGCGCGTCGCTATCGCTGCGACCAGGCATAGCCCGAGGCACGCCAGAAAAGCCCCCACCGTGAACGCCGCCGGCAGGTACACGAACTCGACATGGTGCTCGCCGGGGGCGAGCCGAACGCCTCGCAGGATGTAGTCGGTCCGAAGAATCGGCTGCTCCGCGCCGTCGACGAACGCGCGCCAGCCGGGCATGCACGTATCGCCGAGCACCAGCAACCCATCGCCCTGCGCCTCGGCGTGGATCACGACACGGTTCGCCTCGTAGGCCACGACCTCTGCCGGAGTGAACTCCGTTTCGGTCTCCCTCCGAGCGCGCGAGCGGAGTGCGGGATAGGCCGGACCCGGCGCCTCTGCCTCGGCCAGAAGCATCGGCTCCCACGGCAGCCAATCCGGCCGCAGCATCTCCGTGAGGCACTCCTCCGGCGCGAGCCTGCGCGGGGCCATGTACGTGACGAACGCCCGCGGCATCGCCTCCGGGTTATGGGGCATCCACATGTCCGGCCACCGCGGCACGGTGTGAAGCCACCCGTGCGAAGAGCGCAGGGGCGGCCCCACGAGGGCGTACTCCACGTTCAGCAGATCGAGCGCCGGCGATTCCCACAGGTGGTGCCCGTAACGACCCGGCGCCTCCGACAGGGCCTTTCTCAGCCTCTCATACGGCGCCCACACGACCGTGTCCGAGCCGCCCACGTCCTGCAACTCCCACAGCATCGGCAGGTTGGACGGCATCGTGCGCAGTGGGTTGTCCGCCGGAGCATGGACCAGCACGCGGACCGGCCGCGGGACCTCGTCAAAGAAGCGCTTGGACTCCGGCTCGATGCGGAGCACGCTCGCGTCTACCTTTGGATTGAACCGGTAGCCGAAGATGAACAGGTCGGCCACGATCAGCCCAACCAGTAGCGGAGGGACCGCCCGTGGTCGCCAATGCCCGACGAGCACTGCCGCCAGCACCGTCGCGAGCCCGAAGGCCGCGAACAGCCCGATCTTCGTCCACTGATACGCAACGAGATCCACCCCGGCGAGCTGCTCCGCGGCTTCGATCCACTGGTGTCCACCCCGGCCGACCTCCACGAGGGCAATCCCGGCGGCCACGATAGCCGCACCGGCGCACAGTGCGACCAGACGAATCCTCTGCCGACTGACATCGCGGAGCATGCCGTCCCCGATGCGCCCCGCTCCCCTCGCGGCCAGGACCGCGAGAACGAAGGACGAGAGATACACCGCCCGTCCGATGCCGCGGAAGACTGCATAGCCCGGCGCGAAGCGGAAGAAGATGTAGTTCAGGGCCGTGCCGAAAGCCAGCAGCAGCGCCACGACCAGCAGCGCCCCGAGGACCCACCCATCACCACGCCGCCGCCACGCCAGCCCCAGCGGCGCCAGAAGCAGCGGCGCGACGCCGACGTACCCGCACGTCTCGATGTAGGTCAGCGGGTGCTCGTCCCATGTCTCGTAGAAGATGCCGATCCGGAGGAGGTCGGGCACGAGAAACGTCACCGCATTCGGCCATCGCAGCCGCAGCTCCAGCGCGCCGCCGTACTGCGGAGACGCCGCCCGGCTGCTCCCCCGACCCGTTCCGAGCACCGGCAGCACGTGCACCGCGGACAGGGCCAGCCCGAGCCCGACGGCCAGGACCGCGCAGCGCGCCAGGCGGGCGGTGTCTCGCCCGCTCTGCCGCCACAACTGCACGATCCGGCACAGCGCGAATCCCCCTACGGCCAGCAGGGCATAGAACGCTATCTGCAGGTGCCCACCCACCAGCATGCAGGCGATGCTGCACCCGCACGCCGCGCTCCATGCCGAAGCGGCCCCGTGGCGACCGCCGACGGTTGACAGGCTCGAGCGCTGGAAGAACAAGAGCGCCGCCGGCAGCCACAGGCCCGTCGCCAGAAACGTGGGGAACTCGAGCCACACGACCATGAAGCCGCAGTACGAGAAGACGATGGCCCCCAGCAGGGACGCCCACCGGCGCTGCTCCATGGAGCGCAGGAACAGAAACGTGAACGCGCCCGCCAGCAGTAGGTTGAGCGCGGCCGTATAGCCGAAGGCCCGCGCCGGCCACATGAGGTAGAACAGCGCGTTCACCGGATAGAAGACGGCCGACTGGCCGTTGCCCACGAAGGGTGCGCCGCAGAACATATACGGATTCCACAGCGGCAGTTCCCCGGACCGGACCGTGCGCGCCGCGTACGTGCGCCAGGGATAGTACTGCTGAATGGGGTCGAGCATCGGGTTTTGGACCCACCCGATCTCCGGGACCTCAGCCGCATAGTGCCGCCAGGGCTCCATCCGCAGCAGCATGTCGGCCGGAAGCAGCACCTTGCCGCCGAACAACACGGACCACAGGAACGCGCACACGAGGGCCGCCAGCGCCAGCAGACATCGTCCATCCCGTACCAGGGAACGCCGACTGCCCCGTCGGCCCAAGGGATGCGCAGGAGATTGGTCTCGCGAAGCTCCCGTAGCCACGTGCTCACCCGCCGGGGGTTTCCGCCCATCGGCAACCGCCTCCTTCGGCAGCCCTTTGGCCGGCGCGAGGGAACTCTTGCGCGCACGCAGGTGCTTCGGGACGAGGACGCGAATCGTGCACCCACACATGCCATTGTTGGATAGGGAGGAACGACAATGCCGTTGGTAACATCCGGGGAGCTGATGAAGGACGCCATGGAGCGCGAGTACGCCGTCGGCGCCTTCAATGCCATCAACCTGGAGACCGCGCAGGCCATCATGGGGGCGGCCCATGCCGAGAGCTCGCCGCTGATCCTGCAGGTCACCCAGACGACCATCGCCTACACGGATCCCGAGCCGCTCGTGGCCTGCATCCGCGACCTCATCTCCAGGAGCACCATTCCGGTCGCGCTGCACCTGGACCACGGACGCAGCTTCGAGATCGTCATGCGGTTCCTGC
>JASFTE010000176.1:0-8321 GCA_050114035.1 Armatimonadota bacterium
CTCCATGCGCTGCCGCGGGTTCCAGCCCTCCTCGAGACTGCGGCCCGGGTGGAGCGTGAGCGGGATGTTGTCGTAGCCGTGGATGATGGCCACCTCTTCGATGAGGCCGATCTCGCGCTCGATGTCGGGGCGGAAGGTGGGCACGGTGACCTGGAATGGGTCGCCCTCGGTGACGCAGAGGCCGAGCCGTCGCAGGGCGTCGGCCACATCGGCCGGGGCAAGATCGGTGCCGAGGATGGCGTTGGCGCGCTCGGGACGGAGGGTCAGCTCTCGTGGTTTGCAGGGGCTCGGGTAGACGTCTATGACGCCGGGGGCCACGGCGCCGCCGGCGGCCTCGGCGATGAGCTCAGCGACCCGGTCGAGGGCCGCGACGGTGCCGGCGGGGTCCACGATGCGCTCGAAGCGATGTGAGGCCTCGGTCTGCATACCGTGGCGCTGGGCCGTGAGGCGCACGGAGGTGGCGTCGAAGTGGGCCGACTCCAGCAGCACGTTGCTGGTGCCGGCGTGCACCTCGGTGTCGGCGCCGCCCATGACGCCGGCGATGGCGACGGGCCTCTCGGCGTCGGCGATGGCGAGATCATCGGCGGTGAGCATGTGGGGCTGCTCGTCGATGGTGGTGATCTCCTCGGCGGGTCGGGCCCGGCGGACGATGATCTTGGCGCCGCGCAGTAGATCGCAGTCGAAGGCGTGGAGCGGCTGCCCCAACTCCCACAGGACGAGATTGGTGGCATCGACGACGTTGTTGATGGGCCGCATGCCGGCGGCGATCAGGCGCCGGCGGAGCCACTGGGGCGATGGGCCCACTTTGGCCCCGCGGACGAGGCGCGCCGAATAGCGCGGGCACAGGTCGGGGTCGGCTATCTCGACGGCGATGGCCGCTTCGATGGGATCGCCGGATTCTGCGAGCGCCGGCCGCGGGACCTGGAACGTGGTGTCGAGGACGGCGGCGGCCTGCCGGGCCACGCCGAGCATGGACAGCAAGTCGCCGCGGTTGGCGGTGACCTTCGTGACGAGGACCGGCTCGGGGCCGGAGTTGTCCACCTCCTCGACCTCGAGCCCGCCCATGGTGAGCGCGTCGGCGAGGGCCTCAGGAGACAGGTCGGTTTCGAGGTATTCGAGCAGCCAGTCAAGCGGCACTCGCATGTGTCGGCGTCCCTCCTACGAGGCGTCCGCGATCACCGTGGCCGGCACGGGGGCATCGCCGTACAGCGAGCGGATGTCCCTGATGCCGTAGCGGAGCATGGCGAGGCGATCGATGCCGAAGCCGAAGGCCCAGCCCGACACCGTCTCCGGGTCGTAGCCGACGTTGACCAGGACCGCCGGGTCCACCATGCCCGAGCCGCCCACCTCGAGCCATCCGGTCTCGGAGCACACGCGGCAGCCGGCGCCCTCGCACATGATGCACGTGAGGGCGATCTCGGCGCTGGGCTCGGTGAAGGGAAAGAAGTCGGGCCGGAAGCGCATGCTGATGCGCTCGCCGTACATGGCCTTGGCGAAGGCGTTCAGCGTGCCCTTGAGGTCGGCGAAGGTGACGCCCTCGTCAACCAGGAGTCCCTCGAGCTGGTAGAACGTGTGGCAGTGGGTGGCGTCCACGGTGTCGCGGCGGAAGCAGCGGCCCGGGACGATGACGCGAACCGGCGGGTCGTGCTGCTCCATGTAGCGGATCTGGACCGTGGAGGTCTGGCTGCGCAGAAGGACGTCCTGGGAGACGTAGAAGGTCATCTGCTCGTCCATGGCCGGGTGATGCGGCGGGTAGTTGAGGGACTCGAAGCTGTAGTAGTACGTCTCGACCTCGGGCCCTTCGGCGACGGAGAAGCCGAGGCGGAGGAAGATGTCCACCATCTCGTGGAGCGACTCGGTGAGGGGGTGCAGCCTGCCAATGCGCGGCGCCCGGCCCGGCAGCGTCACGTCGATGCGCTCGGCCTCGAGCGCGGCATCGGCGGCCGCGGCCGCAAGGGATGCGCGGCGCTGCTCGAGGGCGGCCTCGACGTCGGCGATGGCCTCGTTCACCAGACGGCCGATGACCGGCCGCTCGTCTGCCGGCAGCTTGCCGAGCCCGCGGCGGAGCGCCGCGAGCTTGCCCTTGCGGCCGAGATACTCCACGCGGGTGCGCTCCAGCTCGTCGGTGTCTCCGGCGCCCTCGATGGCCGCCCCGGCGGCCGACCAGAGCGTTCGCACCTCGTCTTCCATGCCGTTGGTGCCTCCAAGGAATGGTGTGGCCGCCGGCGACTCCCGCCGCCAGCGGGTCAGGGGCCGTCGGGCTGCATGCGCTGGCGCACGACCTCGTAGACCAGGATGCTCGCGGCGGCGGCCGCGTTCAGCGATTCGGCCCGGCCGAGCATCGGGATGCGGATGATGGCGTCGGCGGACCGGAGCGCCTCGGCCGACAGACCGCGGGCCTCGTTGCCGATAAGGAAGGCCGTGCGCTCCCGCAGGTCCGCCTCGAAGTGCGCCCGCTCGCCGCGTGTTGACGCCGCGTACGTGCGGACGGCCGCACCCCGGGCCCACTCGGCGAATTCGGCCACATCGCCCGCCTCCGCCACCGGCACATGGAAGATCGAGCCCATGGTGGCGCGCACGACCTTCGGGTCATATGGGTCCACGCAATGGCCCAGCAGAAGGACGCCGTCTGCGCCGGCCGCATCCGCGGTCCGGACGATGGCGCCCAGATTCCCCGGGTCGCGCATGTCCTCCAGCACGAGCACGACGCCGTCGGGCGACAGGGAGATGTCGGCTGGGCGCACTCGCGGGCGCTCGGCGACGGCCGCCAGGCCCTGCGGCTCCGTGCGGTCGCTGAGGGCTCGGAAGACATGCTCCGAGACCTCCTGGGGCGGCGTCTCCGGCTCGAGCCCGGCGAGAAGGCTCCGGCCGTGCTCGCTCACCAGGAGCGCGTCGCACCAGAACACATCGCGCAGACGCAGGCCGCTCTCGATGGCTCCGGCCACCTGGAGCACGCCGTCCAGTATGAACGCGCCCTCGCGTTCCCGGAACTTGCGCTGCGCGAGGGCTCTGTACAGCTTGACGCGTGGGTTCTGTCGGCTGGTGATCACGAGCCAGGCAGGGCGGCCTTCGCTTGCTCAACGACCTTGGCAAAGGCGCCCGGGTCGTTCACCGCCATGTCGGCGAGCATCTTGCGATTGAGCTCAACGCCGGCGAGGCGTAGCCCCTGCATGAAGCGGCTGTACGTCATGCCCGCACTGCGCGCGGCGGCGTTCACCCGCGCAATCCAGAGCTTGCGGAAGTTGCGCTTGCGCACGCGCCGGTCGCGATACGCGTACTGGCCGGCGTGCATCACTGCCTCGTGCGCTGTCTTGTACAGCCGACTACGCGCGCCGCGGTACCCCTTGGCGCGCCTGACGACCTTCCTGCGCCGGCGCCGGGATTGCTTGGGTCGGGTTACTCTCGTCACGTCTGGGGACTCCTTAGCACTGCCGCCAGAGCCATCGATTTCGCATCGGTGTGGCTGCGACGAGGTGATCTACCGCTCTGCCCGCGGCCGAAACGGTCGCGGGGTCACTTGCCTACGAGCGCGCGCATGCGACTGGCGTCTTTGCCGCCGAGCTGCCCCGGCCTGCTGAGCCGGCGCTTGCGCTTGCGCCGCTTGTTATACAGCAGATGCTTCTGGCGAGTATGTCGGATCATAGCCTTGCCGCGGCGCGTGACCCGCATGCGCTTGGCGGCGGCTTTCTTGGTCTTCATCTTGGCCATCTAACTGCCCTTGCTCTCTCGACCGGCCCGCTGCTCTTGCTTGAGCGGCGCGAGGATCATCAGCATGCGGCGCCCCTCCATGCGGGGCGGGCGCTCGACCTCGCAGTGCCCTTTGCACGCCTCAGCCACGCGCAGCATCATCTGCCGGCCGATCTCCGTATGTCGCAGCTCGAAGCCGCGGAATATCATGTCGAACTTGACCTTGTTGCCCTGCTGCAGGAAGCGCACGGCCCGTTTCGTCTTCGTGTCCACGTCGTGCACATCCGTCGTAGGGCGAATGCGGATGGCCTTCATCTCTGCGGCCTTGGTCTTCTTCTGCGCCTCCTTCTGCCGCCTCGTCTGCTCGTATCGGAACTTGCCGTAGTCCATGATACGGCACACGGGCGGCCGAGCGTCGGGCGCAACCTCGATCAGATCAAGCCCCCGCTCATCCGCCTGATGGCGTGCATCGTCCAGCGCCATCACGCCGAGCTGCTCCCCGTCTGGGTCAATGACGCGCACCTCGGAAGCACGGATGCGCTCATTCACTCGCAGGAATTTGGCTATGGGCTTTCACCCCTCATGTAATCGCCAGAGACCGCCTATTCCGGCCCTGCGGGGGCAAAGTGTACCATAGGGCTTCGGCCAGTGTCAACATACGCGGCGCACCATCTCCCGGCAACCGAGGCCATCACACTGGCGGCTTGAGCTCCGGCTGCAGTGCCTCGAGGAACTCCTCCACCGCGGCCGGGCCCCGGTCGCCTTCGCCGCGCGCCCGGACAGACACGGTCCCCGCCTCGACTTCCCGGTCGCCCGCGACGAGCAGGTACGGGACCTTCTGAAGCTCCGCGTCGCGGATCCGGTGTCCCAGGGTCTCACTGCGGGAGTCCATCTCCGCGCGCACGCCGGCGCTCTGCAACTGCTCCGCCACCTGGGCCGCGTACTCGGCGTGCCGATCGGCGATGGGCAGCACCGTCGCCTGCACCGGCGCCAGCCACACGGGGAAGGCGCCCGCCACGTGCTCCACGAGGCCGGCGATGAAGCGCTCCATGGTCCCGAGCACCGTCCGGTGCACCATCACAACGCGCTCCCGGGACCCGTCGGCGGCGGCGTAGGTGACGTCGAAGCGCTCCGGCTCGTTGAAGTCGCACTGGATCGTGGGCCCCTGCCACAGGCGGCCGAGGGCATCCTTGAGCGAGATGTCGATGGACGGCCCGTAGAACTTCGCCTCCCCCTCGGCGCGGTGGTAGCTGACTTCCTTGTGCGCCAGCGCCGCGACGAGCGCCGCCTCGGCGCGCTCCCAGGTGGCGTCGTCGCCGATGTACTCCTCCGTGTGCTCCGGGTCGCGGGCGCTCAGCTCCACCTCGTACTCCTCGTAGCCGAAGGCGCCCATCATGTACTGCGCCAGATCAATGACCTCGATGAGCTCCTCCTCGAGCTGGTCGGGGCGGCAGAAGATGTGCGCATCGTCCTGCGTGAAGCCCCGCACGCGGAGCATCCCGCGCAGCACGCCGGAGCGCTCGTACCGGTACACGGTGCCGAGCTCTCCCATGCGGAGCGGCAGATCGCGGTAACTGCGTGTCTGGCTCTTGAAGATCAGGATGTGGAACGGGCAGTTCATGGGCTTGACCATGTACTGCTGCCCCTCCACTTCCATGGGGGAGTACATGTCCTCCATGAACCACTCCACGTGCCCGCTGGTCTCCCACAGGCTGAACCGGCCGATGTGCGGCGTGTACACCAGATCGTAGCCGCGCTCCCGGTGCACGTGCCGCCAGAAGTCCTCGATGACCTCGCGCACGACGGAGCCCTTGGGGTGCCACAGCACGAGACCGGGGCCCACATCGTCCTGGATGCTGAACAGGTCCAGGTCCCGCCCCAGACGGCGATGATCGCGGCGCCGCGCCTCCTCGAGACGGTGCAGGTGCTCGTCCAGGTCCTTGTGCCGCGGGTGGGCGGTGCCGTAGATGCGCTGCAGCATGGGGCGGCGCTCGTCGCCGCGCCAGTACGCGCCCGCGAGGCTCAGCAGCTTGAAGGCGCCCAGTCCGGCCGTGCTGGGCAGGTGCGGCCCGCGACACAGATCGACGAAGTCGCCCTGCCGGTACAGGGTGACGCGCTCGTCCTCCACCTCGTCGAGCAGCTCGACTTTGTACTCGTTGCCCTGCTCCTCGTAGAGCCGGCGCGCCTCCTGCAGCGGCATCTCCTGTCGCTCGATGGGCAAGTCGCGCTCCACGATCTCCTGCATGCGCGCCTCGATCTTGGGGAGGTCCTCCTCCGTAAAGGTCGTCGGCGAGTCCAGGTCATAGTAGAATCCGTCCTGGGTCGCCGGGCCGATGGCCAGCCTGGTGTCGGGGAACAGCTCCGTGACCGCCTGCGCCATGACGTGCGAGGCGGAGTGACGGTGCACTTCTTTCCCCTCGTCGCTGTCGAAGGTCACGATCTCGATGGCGGCGTCCGCGTCGATCGGGTGCGTCAGGTCCACCAGCTCACCGTCGAGCCTGGCCGCCACGGCGGCCTTCGCCAGCCGCGGGCCGATGTCGGCGGCCACCTGCGCGGCGGTGACGCCCACCTCGTACTCCTTCGCGGAGCCGTCCGGATATGTGAGAGTGATGTTGGGCATAGTCGTCGCCTACTTCTTGTAAGATGAGGCCGCGGCCCTGACCTCCTACATCCATCTCAGGCCCGTGAGGGCGTGCTCGGCCCCCCGGGAGAACGACACACCGCGTCCTGCTGTGGCCCCAGACGCGGCGATGGCTGAACGCAGCAAGATTGTGGATGGTGGGCGGTGCTGGACTTGAACCAGCGACCTCTTGCGTGTCAAGCAAGCGTTCTCCCTCTGAACTAACCGCCCCACACGACCTCTTACCCGTCGGGGAACGTCCCCATGGTGCGCGTACTATAGCATACGCCTATGGGGCTGTAAAGAAGCGTGGCAACCGGTCAGAATCCTGCGCCGGGCCGCCGCGGTTGAGCGGGGAGGCGCCCCATGCTCGCTCACGTTGTCGATTCGCTCGCGGCGTCCGCGGGGGAGGTGTGAGCGCGATAGGATCGCCGGGGAGTACCGTCATTCGTCGCGGGCTCGCCAGGAATGCTGTCGGTGATCTTGCCGCCCTGGTGCAGGCGCCGGTAGCTGTGGTTGACGGTCATCCGCAGAGGCCACTGCCTGGCGCTGCCTCGCCAGACCAAGGTGCGGCGCAGAATGGATCGCCGCGAGTAGAATCGGCGGTAGGCGTCCAGGTGACCATGGTGGAGCTGCGCTGCCGTCATGTTCCGCGGGCGGTACACCACGGTGCCCATGGTGTAGTCCGACCAGTCCGTGTTGGTGATGCGGTGCTCCTGCTTGAGCTGGTCGTGCAGCGGAGTGCCGGGGAAGGGCGTCAGAACGCAGAAATGGGCCAGGGCGAGTTTGACTCGCTCGGCGAACTCCACGGTGCGCTGAAACACATCCGGCCGGTCAGGGTCGAGGCCAAAGACGAATGAGCCGACGATGTCGATCCCGTGCCGGTGAATCGTCCCGATGGCCTGTTCGTAGTCCACGCCCAGGTTGACTCGCTTCCTCGCGGCGGTCAGACTCTCCTGGGAGAGCGACTCCAGCCCGATGTACATCGCTATGCACCCGCTGCGGGCCATGAGCTTCAGCAGCTCCTCGTCGTTCGCCATAGAGAGGTCGCCCTGGCCAAGCCACCGCAACTTGAGCGGGATCAGAGCCTCGAAGAGCTCCTTGGCTCGCCCGCGGCTCGCCACAATGTTGTCGTCTGGGAACACGACCCACGGCGAATGCAGCGAACGGATCTCTTCGATCACCTCGGGGATTGGGCGGAATCGGTAGCGTCGGCCGAAGGTGGGGCTGACTGAGCAGAAGGTGCACGCATAGGGGCAGCCGCGAGCGGTCTGCACCAGGTTGACGGTCAAGTATCGATCCGTGCGCAACAGGTCGCGACGCGGAATGGGCAGATCGGTGAGGTCGGGCCGTTCCGCTGTTCGATAGAACTGCTGGGGCCGGCCAGCCGCGAAGTCCGCGACGACCCGCGCCCATTGGTTCTCCGCCTCGCCAACGACAACGGCGTCCGCGTGCTCAGCAGCCTCCTCGGGCAGGGCGGAGGGGTGCATCCCGCCCATTACGACGGGCACACCGCGCTCGCGGAAGTGGTCCGCAATCTCGTAACCTCGCGGCGCCGAGGCCGTCATGCTGGTAATGGCGACCAGATCGGCCGGCGCCGCAAGATCCACGGGCTCGACGTTCTCATCGACGAGATGGATCTCGGCGTCTGGAGGTGTGAGGGAAGCAAGGACCGGCAGGGACGTGGGACACGTGAGAACCTTGCCGCCATTCCAGAAGGTCGGCAGCCATGAAGGGGAGATCAGCAGTAGCCTCACGCGGTAGCCCCACTCACGGTACGTACACCCGACGGGTCCTGAGGCAAAGGATCTCCCTCCCAGGGCAAGCTGTCATCGGACTGGTGTGTGTGTACGAAGATGCCTGTCTCTCTTCGGCAGGAGCTGCAACGTTGTCCGCGGATAGGGTGAGATCATACAGGCGTTGATGGACATGGTCAAGGAGATTCTCCCCCGCGACCGGCCGCAGCCCCGCCGAGCGCGCAGTGGGGAGCCGACCGTCACCCCGCAATTGCCTC
>JASFTE010000177.1:0-8294 GCA_050114035.1 Armatimonadota bacterium
ACAGCCCGGGGCGGTTCCGCTCCGCCATCTCCTGCGAAATGGACTCGTAGTTGTCCGCCGTCAGGTCGTCGGCGTCGAAGAGGAATCGCAGCGACTCGAACACCGGCCGCACACACGACCCGTCGCGCACGAGGTCCAGATAGGGCGCCAGCGACTCCCACTTCTCATCCAGCGGCACGTCGGGATTCGCCAGATCGTCGGCTGCATCTGCGGCCATTCCCGCCGCGATCAGATCGACCCTCACATACTGGTGGAACAGCAGAAACACATCCACCGGCCGCCCGACGCGCTTCTCCTCTGCATGGAGATGCTCGTGGGCGTCCACCGTCGGCATGCTGCACAACTGCTCGAACACGGCTGCCTCGTGCGACTTCATGGTGCTATGTCCCTTGCCGAGAGCATGACGTACCAGTGATTGCAGTGCCGTTCTCCGTCCACTTCGACGAAGTTGAGCGCGTGCCTCTGTTCGTCGGTGAGGCCATTCAGCACGCGGTGGATCCGCTCCACATTCTGCGGCGACACCCCGTCCGTCAGTGACGTCAGCGGACGGTGCTGCGTGTACGGCTCCACTTCCTCCACCCGGAAGCCCCGTGCTTCGAGCATCTCCCGCCACTCGCTCGGCCGGTACTGCCGCACGTGGGACTCGTCGTGGTACCGATCGAGCTCATTCATGCAGGCATCGACGAAGTCGTCCTCGGGCACGCTCCGGTCGTCGATCACCAGCCTGCCGCCCGGGCGCAGCACCCGCTTCATCTCGCGCAGCGCCCCCGCGATGTCCGAGAGGTGATGCGCCGTGCGCCGGCATGTCACCAGGTCGAACGCGGCGTCGGCACACGGCAGGTTGTGCGCGTCGGCCAACGCGAGCTCGACATTTGGCAGCTCGCGCTTCGACCGCAGCAGCGCCGCCTCGGCGAGCATCTCCCGCGTGAGATCAATGGCGATGACCTCGTGCAGGTGCGGCGCCACGGCGAAGGCCGTGTGGCCTGGGCCTGTGCCGATGTCGAGGGCGATCCAGTGCCGCTCCGGACACGCCAGCTCCACCACGCGGCCGAGCACCTGCGGATCGGTGTGCGTGGCGCTCGTCGTGTACATCGCCGCCCGTTCGCCGAATACTCGGCGTGCCTCTGCCCGAGGGGTGTCCATCGCGTTCTACCGCTCGTCCTCGCTCGTGTAGTGCGTGTACTTGTGCGGCTTCCCCCGCACGGTGTCGGCCGGGTACTTCTCTGCCGACACGCGCATCTTCTTCTCGATGGCCGCCGTCAGGTCGATGCCCGTCACGTCGGCCAGGCGGATGATGAAGGAGGCGGCGTCCGCCAGCTCGTGGGCGAGCCGCCCGCGGAAGCTCTCGTCCTTCAGTCGCTCGCCGATCTCCTCGCCGGTCCGGAAGCGGAAGTGCTCCAGTATCTCCCCCACCTCGATGGACAGAGCCACGCCCAAGTCCTTCGGGTTGTGGAATTGCTCCCAGTCGCGCTCCCGGGCGAAGTCCCGCAGCGCCGCCTTCACATCGCCGACGGTCGTCGTGGCATCGGTCATTCGGCCGTCCCTCCGGATGCTCCCTCGGCTCGGCGCATGTCCAGCAAGTACACTCTCTCCCGCGCGCCCAGCACCCGTCCCACTCGCGTGGCGTAGCGCTCGCTCACGATGTCGAGGCCCCGCTCTGCCGCGAGCTCCCGCACGCGCGTCAGGCTGCCGTGTCCCGTGAGCTCGGATATGTTCGAGTACAGGAGCAGGACCCTGCCGCCTTCCGTCAGGTGATCGCCCACGCGCTCCATGAAGCCCGTGATCACCCGGAAATCCTCGTCGTAGATGGCCGCGTCGTACAGTGTCTCCGGCTCCCCGTAGACCCACGGCGCGTTGAAGATGACGAGGTCGAAGCGCTCGCATTCGACACTATCGAACAGGTCGGCCGGGCCGCGCACCTCCACCCGATCCCCGATGCCGAGCCGCTCGACGTTCCGCCTTGCATTCTCCACCGCATGTGGGCTGTTGTCGGTGGCGACGACCCGCGCCCCGGCCCGGGCCGCCACGAAGGCCAGCACCCCGGTGCCGGTTCCCATGTCCAGCACACACGCGCCCTCCACATCGCCGAGTCCCTCCGCCAGCAAGTCCACCACGCTGTCATCCTGCGGCACGTACACGAAGGGCAGGACCGTGAGGCGGGCATCGAGCGCGCCGATGTGGAGCCCCTCCGCGGCCCGCCGCATATCTGTCAGCGTCCGCTGCAGCCGGCGCAGCGGCAAGAGGAGGGGCGACTCAGTGAGGCCCGTAGCGGGCCTCTCCGGCGGCTCCTGCGGCTCCAGCCAGTCCGTGAGGCCGGCGATGTTGGGATGCTCCGTGACGCGCCAGAGGGCGTCCCCGTGAACGATCACCATGACGCGCGCGACAGCCGCTCTCAGAGCCGCGCGATGCGCCTGGCTCCGCGCGAAGCGATTCTCGATGGACGCGAACTCGCTCCGGTCCACCAGCTCCCTCTCACGCCGCTGGAGGTAGCGCATGATTGCGTCGAGATACCGCCACGGGCCCGTCAGCACAACGACGGCCCCGTCGGCGACCGCGTCGAAGATCCCTGCCGGACTCCCCGTCGCATCCATCACCACGATGGACGGGGCGCCGCGGACGAGCCCCTCGAACTCGCGGAGCACCGTCACGTCGCCCAGCTCGGGCACATTGGCTGTGCGCGACTCCGTTGCTTCCATGCGCTCTACCTGGGTGGAGACGGCCATTGTCGTGGCGAGACAGTTTCGCTGTCGGGGAGCCGGTTACCTTGAGGCGCAGAAAGAGGCTTCGGGGCACTACGAGGGTAGGCGCCGCCCGGCGACGGTCTCGGCTCACTCACCATCGCCCGGGATCAGATACGTCCGCCGCCCGACCTCCACGAACCCGAGCTTCTCAGCGACCCGGAGCGACGCGTAGTTGTCTTCGCCGGTGCTCCACACGGGAGTCCGGCCGCCCTCCTGCACGCGCCGCGCGACGACCGACGCCGCCGCCGTCGCGAATCCGCGCTTGCGCCACGGCTCCAGCGTGGACACGCCAATGTCCACATGCCGCTCCGTGAGGGCGTACGTCTGGGCGATAGCGACGATCTTCCCGTCCACGATGCCGCACGCAACGACCCCGTCCGACAGCAGCGCGCGCCCGCCGCCGAAGCCCACCCCGCCAACGTCCGCGGGCGCCGACTCGAGAAGTTCCAGATCGGCGAGAGTCAACCGGCGCACGGCAGTGTTCGCTACCGTCGGGGCCGGTGCTGGCATGGTGTGGTACACGTCGCCGTAGTGCCGCACGCTCCTCCCCATCTCCGCGGCCATGATCTCCGCAAGAGGCTCGGCTACCTCCGCCGACACGTTGACGCAGTCCCAGCCCTCGACGCGCCTGAGCAGCTCCCACAGCGCTTCCGGGTCGGAGCCGAAGGCAGTCGGCTCAGTGGGAAAGGCCCGGTCCTGGACGATCGCACTGGCGAAACGTGACAGCTCGCCCGCCAGGTACGTGCGGCACAGTCCACGCCGCAGCAGATGCACCGGGATGACCGTCTCCGGCGTGTCACCGAGGGCATCCGCGAGGGCCCGGCAGCTCTGTGGATCCAGTGGCCTCATCGTTGACATCAGTCGCTGGGCAGCCCGAGGACGGCGCGCGCGGTGGTGCCGTCGCGTTGCGGCCGTTCCTCGAGCCACTCCCACGAGGCGGCGCTCGGCGGCCGCTTGAGGAGGAACTCGCGCACGATGGCCTTGCGCCGCTCTGTCGGCTCCCCAAGGGTCTGATGCAGGCCACGGGCGAGCTGTCCCTCGGCCAATGCGCCGTCGAGCCAGGCCCGCAGAGCGGCCTTCGCCTCGTCCCAGAACGATTCCCACTCGTGCTTCGACCCATCATCCGGCGGCAGGTCGCCCCGCCACTTCAGCGCCCCAATGCTCGCCAGCTTGATGTCCTGGCAGCGCAGGTAGCGGTGCATGCACGGCGGCTGGCTGGGGCCCAGGATGCCCTCCATCAACTCCTCCGCGTCCTCGGGCGCGGCGCCCATCTCCCGGCGCACCCTCTGCCTGCACCGCTCGACGAAATCGGCTCTCTCCGCCGACCCGTAGAACGCGCCGTCTGCTCGCGCGTACCACGGCGCGAAGTCGGCGTACTCCCCCCGCTCTGCCGGGACCTCAGACCCCAGCATCGAGAGGCTGATGTCCAGAAGGTCGCCCACGAGCCGCTCCAGGAACAGCCCGGCGAGTGCGTCCCTTGCAGCGCCGCGCGCGGCGAAGACCTCGTCGCCCTCCAGCATGGCTCTGCCGAACTCTCTCATGGACACCGCACGTTGTGCCGCCGCCATGCTGGTTACGCCTCGCCCTGTGAGGAGCCGGGGAGCATCTTGAACGCGATTGACTCCTCGAACGCCGGCAGCGGGACGCTCACTTCGGCCCCCTTACCGCGCACCGTCCGTCTTGTGACGACATCACCCGAGCCCGTGTCATGGAACTGCACGTGCCATTCCGGCGCAGAGCCCCGGACGCGCAGGACAACGATCTCGCCCTCCACCCGACGCACGGGCCAGTCCGGGGCCCCGCACTGCGCGTCGCGAAACCACCCCAGGACCACTCGCTCGTTGCCGATGGCCGCGCCGCTGACGCCGTCACTCCCGGTGGCCACCACGGGCGTGAACCGGGCGAAGTCCACGCCCTCCACAAAGCGCGCCGCCGGCGCGGACGCGTCCCTATGCCGTGTGCGCAGGTCGAGGCGCGCGTACTGGTCGTAGCCGTCCTCCCACCACAGCATGCGCCCATTCATGGCCCCCGATACGACGGACGCCCATATGGCGTGCCTGATCCCGACGTGCGCCCGCGGGGCGACCACGAGCGTGTCCTGGATGCCGCTCGCATCGAGACCCGACTCGCCGATGAGCACGGGCTTGCCGTAGCGCTGCAGCCGCTGGCGAACAGAGCGGATGATCATGTTCCCCAGGTTCCCGCGGAAGCGAGGGTGGTTGGCGTAGGGGTGCACCTGCAGGAAGTCGAGGGCATCGCTCCGGAAGAGCCTCGGCCATCCGCGAATTCCGGCCAAAGATGCGGTGACAGGCCGGGCCCTGGAGTCCGCGCCACGGACGACGGCCGCGGCGCGATCCATGAACGCGAGCGCGGCGTCCTCAGAGGAGCCGGTGATGAGGTTCAGCTCGGAGAAGACCTCCCAGCCGAGGATGTTCCAGCGCCCCTGCCACCTCCTCACGAGCTTCTCCAGCCACTGCAGCCACAGCACCCGGCAGCGCGTATCCTGAAGCAGCTCCGCGGGAGCCTCGGCCGGGCCATGCAGCGCGGCACTGAAGTGGTTCCGGTGCCAGGCGTGCCACTTCTCGCCCTTGCTCCCGTCGTTCCAGTCCGCCCACACGCCGAACACGGGCAGAACGTACAGCCCATTCGCCGCGGCCATGTCGAAGACGCGGTCCCAACGTCCGGCCCACTCCTCGTCTACTTCTCCCGCCGGGGCACGCTGCGCCAGGCCGGTCGTCAGTTGCACGCGCACCATCCGCTCGCCCGACTCACCGGCCCACCGGAGCAGCGGCTCGAACTGCGCCACCTGCCACCCGGTCGCGTTGCGGCCGAGCAGAAACATCTGCCTGCCGCCGAGGCGGAAGTAGGTCTCACCAGGCCGCAGCGCAGCGGTCTGCTCACCCGCCCCACTCGCGGCAGGCACCGAGGCCCAGACCAGCCAGCCGACCGCGAAGGGGGCCGCCAGCTTTCCCACAACGGACGTTCGCGTGACGCATACCCCCTTCGTACTGGCTCCTCTACCCCCGCACCCCTGCCACAACGTCCGGCAAGTCCCGCACGTAGGCCGGGACCTCCTTGCCCATCCTGTTGAGCATCGTCTGGCACCACAGCTTGCTGGACTTCAGCAGCGACGCCACGAGCCAGCGCCGCAGCGGAGTCGGCTCGCCAGAGCGAGATACGCCGCGGAGGGCATGGATCGCCGCGCCGGCGCAGTCGGGCTTGTTGGTGCGAAGCCACTGCTCGTCGCGGCCGAGCAGATACGCCTGCAGGCCCCAGAGACAGCCGCGTGTGACGTCGAAGCGCTGCGGATCGTCTCGCAGCACGAAGCGCAGCTGACCATTGCACACGCCGTGCCGCTCTCCGGCATCGGAGCGATCCCCGCCGATGATGCGGATGTAGAGGTCGAGCCGGTCCACCGTCTTGAAGCCGCAGTTGTTCTCCAGCAGGCCGTCGAGCCCCTCGCCTTCGAACATGAACTGCAGCGTCTCGTTCCCCTCGGCTCGCCCTCGCCACTCGGTCGCCAGCGCCTTGGCCCGGTCGTGGCCGGGCTTGTCGGTTGTGAGGGTGTAGGCCCGCACCAGCTCGACAAAGCACGACGCGGCCTGGCGCTTCTCTTCCGTTGGCTCTCCAAGCCGAGCGGCCACCTGCGCGTCGGCCTCATGCGGAGCCCTCTGCCCCTCGAGCCACGCCTGCACTGCCGCCGCCCGCCGCTCGGATGCGTCGATGACCCTCCCCGGGACATCCCCGCAGTGCCCGGCGCTCGACGGCCAGTGCTCCTCTGCGCCGATCATCCCAACGACCGCATCCAGTCCGTCGAGCCACCGATGGGAGCACATCTCGAAGCCGTACTTCGGCATGGCGCCCCGGACCTGCAGGGCCCATTCCGGAAGCCCGTCGATCTCCCCCATCATGGCGTTGACGGTCTTGACCTCCTCGTCCCAGACGTACCTGTCTCCGACGTGGAGCGCTCCCGTCTCCCACCATTCGTGTGTGAGCTTGTCGAGCTCGGCCTTAGACGGCATCTTCGTTGCCTCCCTCGGAGCGCCGCCTGTAGCGGCCGCCGCAACGCCGCCGATGAAGACTCCCGCAAACTGGCGCCTGGTCATGTCCATCGGCCAGCTCACATCCTCGCTTGCCTCAGGTGCGCCGCGTCGCCAGCAATCACAGGCCCGACCGCTCGAGGTGCTTCTGCGTCCACGGGCACGCGGCGATACAGATCCCGCAGATGCTCTCGTCGATGCCGGCTGCCGCGGCCTTCTTGCGGGCAGTCCTGCGGCACGCGAACACGTCGAAGAAGTCGTCGCGGTGCGACCCGAACTGCCAGTCTCTCCCGGACCCCGCATTTCCCGGGCACGCCTCGACACACGCGACGCAGTCACCGCACTGAGACTCGTTCACCGGCCTCCCCACCGGCAGCTCCGCGTCCGTCAGCACGGTGGTGAGTCGGATCCCGGCGCCGAACTGCTCCGTGATGAGCAGCGCGCACTTCCCGATCCAGCCCAGCCCGGCCCGGCTCGCCACCGTCTTGTGCGGCAGCCGGGTGGAATGCGTCTCCGGGTCGATGTCCACGTCCGTCGCCGCGAGCGCGGTGGCCTCGTGGCCCTCCTCCTTCAGGAACTCCGCCGCCATGCTGCCAAGCCCATTCAGGCGCGCGTTGACACGCTTGTACTCGGCGAAGTACTCCTGCGACGGGCCGTCCACCAGGCTCGCGACGATCACGGGATCCAGGGCCACGGCAATCGAGACCCCAAAGGGCATGCCGTCGCGCGCCTCGGCCGGCACGTCGTGCAGATCGGCGTACCCGACCAGCGCGGCCCCACGTTCGAGAAGCACCGTCCGGAGCGCTGCCATGGCGGTCACCAGTCTCGCGACGTCCGCCTCCTGATGCCCCACACCATATCAGAACACATGTTCGACGTCAAGGCCAGTGAAGGCGAGGGGTCGGGAGGGAATACTCGCCAGCCAGTGGGCTATGTAGGCGGGCTGCGACTCCCCCGCCGCTGCGCCCTGACGGCGAGCAGGCGCGAGATGCAGACGTGGAAGTCGGGCACCAAGGGGTCCGTCAGGTACGCAGCGGCCCCGGCCTTCCAGCCCTCGTGTATGGCCACCTGCTCCGCTTGTCCGAAGAGGATCACGGGGATTCCCGCCGTCTCCTCGGCGCGCCGAGCCGCCCGGCATAGCTCAATACCCGCCCGGCAGCCCACCTGCTCGCCAAAGACGAAGATCGCCGTGTCCGCCGGCAGCGAGTCCCCTTCGCCCAGCTCGCCCAGCTCGAAGCGATACCCGGCATTGCACGCGGCATCCACGACGCCCCGACGCACTTCGTCGGACCAGTCCGATGCATAGATGCGCACCAACGGCACAGCCTCTGCGCTCTCAGCAGTTGACATTGCCCGCGCCTCCCTTGTGCCTGCGCGTCGCCCCCGCCCTCAGTTCCCGCGATACCTCGTGAGCACCGCCGCGCCCGCCCAGGCCAGGACCATCGCGGTGAGGGCACAGGCTGTAAAGCCTCCCTGCCGAGCGGCCGTCTCACCGAAATGGCCCAGCTCGAGC
>JASFTE010000178.1:0-8257 GCA_050114035.1 Armatimonadota bacterium
CCGGGTCGGTGCCGAGCAGATCGGTGCCCTCGTGCCACTCATACGTCGCCGCATGCGTGGAGCCGCTGCCGTCGAGGGTCACCTCGGCTCCTGCCCACGACGTCTGCTCGACAGCGCGGTCCTCCCCGGCATCTGCCACGGGCGGCGCCGGCGCTGGACCCGTGTCATACTGCACGTGGATGTGGGCTGCCAGAGCTGTGTCGAAGTCCTTCTCGGCGAAGTAGTTCCACGTGCCTCCGCCCGTCTCGACGACCTCGCGGAGCACCAGCGTCAGGACATCGTCCCCGGCGGCCTCGGCCGCCACGGGCGTGGTCACATCAAGCGAGAACCAGGCTGGTGGCTCGAATGACGCCGGGATCGTATCGTGCGGGCCGCCGGTGGTCGCCGGGGCCGTGTTCCAGGTGATAGTCGTCTCGGACCAGCCATCACCGGCGCTGTAGGCGCCGATGTCCCGGTCGGCGGCCCACGTCTCGAAGTTCAGGTAGACGTGCAGCGTTGCCTGGGTCACGGTCGCCCCATCGGGGATCGCGGACAGGCCGAACTTGAGGTATGAGCGTGCCGGGCGGTTCAGGGAGTCCGTGCCCACGGCCAGCCCACCGCTGGTCGTGCTGGCGTGCAGATTGAAGTCCGGGAAGGACGACACAACAGCTTCGTCCTCGATCACGTGGATGGCGGGAGACGGGTCCGGCGCGGCGAGGGAAGCTGCCCGCGGGGCCAACGTAGAAGAGATGGCCATACCCACAACGACTGCTGCGATTGCTGCTCGTGACATGCTGCGACTCCTCGTGTATCCAACGCGCTGGAGCGACAGGCCAGTGCGGCTCCGGCAGCTCCAGGCGCGGCCCCCGGCTGTTGCTGTGTACACTGCTGCAGTGTCTGAGTTGGGACACCACGAGCAGCGACCATACCCATTCTAGCCAGCTTTGTCCACCGTCAATCGCGCGAAGAGGGAACAGGAACGGCCGCCCCGGGGGCCCGGGGGCCGGTCGAGTGAAGGCGAGGCGAGGCGGGGAGGGGAAAAGGGGAGCCGGATGATCTCAGGCGAAAGAGGCGCGTGATGCATACGACAGGACGATTGGCGGCCATGTTCCTGGCTGCACTGGCGGCGGCCGCGGCGTCGGAGGCCATTGCCGACCCGCTCCGGGTGAGTGAGGTCAATCCAAGATACTTCACGGACGGCACGGGCAAGGCCGTGTACCTGGCGGGGACGCATGACGGGTGGGAGCTGCAGGACTACGCGTGGGGGGACAAGAACCCGGGCGTGCTGTTCGACTGGGCGGGGTTCCTGAAGTTCCTGGAAGAGTACAATCACAACGTCATCCGCCTGTGGGTGGTCGAGCACACGAAGATCCGCGATGACGACCCTGACCTGACCGTGCCGATGGCGTACCGGCGCGTGCCCGGGAAGGGGAAGGCCAGGGACGGCGGCGACAAGTTCGATCTGGATCAGTTCAATGAGGCGTACTTCCAACGGCTGAGGACGAGGACCGCTGAGGCGGGAGAGCGGGGGATCTACGTCATCGTGATGCTCTTCCAGGGCTGGAGCATTGAGGACAAGAAGGGCAAGGTCAACCCCTGGCCCTATCATCCCTTCCACCGGGACAACAACGTGAACGGCATCGATGGCGATGTGAATGGCGACGGGCAGGGGATGGAGATGCATACCTGGCTGGGCGAGGACCACGCGATCACGAGGCGGCAGCGGGCGTACGTGCGGAAGGTGATCGATACGGTCAACGACCTGGATAACGTGCTGTACGAGATAGCCAACGAGTCCGGCGGGTACTCGACGGAGTGGCACTACCGGATGATCGAGTACATCCACGAGTACGAGCGAAGCAAGCCGAAGCAGCATCCGGTGGGGATGACGTTCACGTACGATGCGAGGAAACGCGCGAGCAACGCGGCGCTCTTCGCGAGCCCGGCGGAGTGGGTCTCGCCGAACCGTGAGGCGCCCGGGGCGTATGACTACCGGCACAACCCGCCGCCGGCGGACGGCAAGAAGATCGTCCTGTGCGACACGGATCATCTGTGGGGCAACACGGGCAAGGACTACACGTGGGTGTGGAAGACGTTCTGCCGCGGGCATCAGCCGCTGTACATGGACATGTGGACGGTGGAGCGGGAGGATGCGGAGCGGGAGGTGGTCCGACGGGCGCTGGGGCACACGCGGGCGTATGCCGAGCGGATGCATCTGCTCGCCATGACGCCGCGGGGCGATCTCGCCTCGAGCGGGTACTGCCTGGCCAGTCCGGGGCGGGAGTACCTCATCTACGCGCCCGATGGCGGCGCCGTCACGGTGGACCTGTCCGAGGCCAAGGGCGCTCTCGGCGTCGAGTGGCTCAATCCGCGCACGGGCGACCGAGCGGAGAGTGGTTCGGTCCAGGGCGGAGCCAAGCGCCAGGTGCAGGCGCCCTTCAAGGGCGATGCCGTATTGCATATTGCCGCCCGGGAGGAAGGCCAATGACAAGCACCCCCAGGCCGGTTGAGTTCCAGCACGTGCTCATTGATGCAGACGGACCGGAGGACCCGCATGCGAAGACGGCGGGAGACATCAACGGGGATGGGTGCGTCGATGTGGTCGTAGCCAGTAGCGCGGGTGGGCCCATCGTGTGGTACGAGGCGCCGACGTGGACGCGGCACGTCATCGCGGAGTCGGGGAGGTGGAGCTGCGACGCGAAGCTCGTGGACATGGACGGGGACGGCGACCTGGACCTCGTGATCTCGGAGTGGTACGGGGAGAACCGGATGGAGTGGTACGAGAACCCGCTGCCCGAGGGCGATCCCGCCAGGGATCCGTGGAAGCGGCACATCATAGGGCAGCCCCGGGCGCACGACCTCGCGGTGGGCGACAGCGATGGGGATGGGCAACTCGAGATCGTCACGCGGCAGCAGGGCAAGGAAGGCGACGAGATCGTCGTGTGGAAGCGCGCCGACGCCAAGTCGTGGGAGAAGCAGACGATTGAGTGCCCGACGGGCGAGGGGCTCGCGCTGGCCGATCTCAACGGCGACGGGCGGCTCGACGCAGTCATCGGCGGGCGATGGTATCTGGCGCCGGAGGACATTCTGACGGAGGGCTGGGAGCAGCACCTCTTCGCCGATTGGCCGCCTGATGCCGTCGTGCGCGTGGCGGACATGAACGGGGACGGGCGGCCGGATGTGGTGCTGACGCGCTCGGAGGGGAAGCACGGAGTCTCGTGGTTCGAGGCGCCGGCCGATGCCACGCGCGCCGACTGGGACGAGCACGTCGTGGACGACTCGGTGGACTTCGCGCACAGCCTGGCGGTGTGCGATCTCAACGGCGACGGGGCGCTCGACATCGTCACTGCCGAGATGCATCAGTCCGAGCGGAGGCGCGTGCTGGTGTACCTCAACGAGGGCGACTCGACGAAGTGGCGACGGCAGGTCCTCGCGGAGACGGGCCTGCACAACCTCTGCGTGGCGGACGTTCGCGGCGACGGGCAGTTGGCTATCGTGGGGGCCAACTGGACCGGGGACTACCAGCCCGTGGAGATGTGGGTGCCGCTAGCGGCGAGAGATCCAGGTCAACGCTAAGAGGTGGGCTCGATGAAGTGGATAGGACCGATCCTGATGGTCGCACTGCTGCTGGCGAAGGCCGGCGGGGAGGCACCGAAGGTGACAGTGACACCGAAAGAGACCGATGCGCTGCTGGCCAACCCGCACATGGGCTGGCAGACGTTCCACCACTTCGCCGACGATGACGAGAACCTGGCGGGGCTGCCGAGCACGTCGGCGTACTTCCGCGTGTACTGGAGCGCGCTGGAGCAGGTGGAGGGCGAGATTGACTTCACGCGCCTCGACGACTTCCTGGTGCGGGCGAAGCAGGCCGGGCAGAAGCTGGCGTTCCGCGTCATGTGTGCGGGCACGTCAAGGGAGTACATGTTCGTGCCGCGGTGGCTGAAGGACAAGGGCTGCCCGGGGTCCGAGTACCAGCGCCGAGGCGAGGGCCCCAAGCACTGGGTGCCGGACATGGATCATCCGATGTTCCAGGAGGCGCACTTCCGGCTCATCAGGGCGCTGGGGAAGCGGTACGACGGGCATCCGGACGTGGACCTGGTGGACATCGGCACGGTGGGGCTCTGGGGCGAGTGGCACATGAGCGGGACGGGCGTGGAGGTGCCGAGCCTGGAGACGCGGATGCGGATCATTGATGAGTACTGCCAGGCGTTCCCCAGAACGCCGAAGGTGATGCTCATCGGCGACGAGGACGGCATGAAGCGCGCCGTGGGCAAAGGCTGCGGCTGGCGGGCGGACTGCCTGGGGGATATGGGCGGGTTCTCCAAGACGTGGAACCACATGGACGACTTCTACCTGCAGCAGATCGAGAAGACGGGCGCGGGGGAGGCGTGGCGGAGAGGACCGGTGGCCTTCGAGAGCTGCTGGGACATGCGCAAGTGGAAGCAGGAGGGCTGGGACATCCGGTACATCTTCGACTATGGGCTCAACTGCCACGCGAGCTACCACAACAACAAGTCGGCGCCGATTCCCGAGGGGACGCGCGACGAGGTGGAGCGCCTGCTGCGGAAGATCGGGTACCGGTTAGTGCTGCGAGAGCTTCAGCACCCCAGGACCGCCGCGGCCGGCGCGGCGCTGGCGCTCGACATGGTGTGGGAGAACGTCGGCGTGGCGCCGCCGTATCACGACTACCTGCTGGCGGCTCGGCTGACGAATGCGGAGACGAAAGAGGCATTGACGTTCGTGAGCGAGACGTCCATCAACGGATGGCTGCCCGGGGAGAGGGGCTTCACGGAGACGGTGAAGCTGCCCGGTGGTCTGGCGGCGGGGCAGTACGAGCTGGCGCTCGCGATTGTCGATCCGGCGACGCAGGCGGCGGCGATCCGGTTGGCGATCGAGGGGCGCGGCGAGGACGGATGGTATCCGCTGAGCCGGGTGGAGATCGTGGACGCATGAACGCCACGGGCACATCTTCGAATGAGAGGCAGCTCAATGAAGACGGCTGAACGGGCAGTTCTGATCGGGCTGGACTCGGCGACACTTCCGCTGCTGGATCGGTATGTCGGCGAGGGGCGGTGTCCGCATCTCGGGCGGCTGATGGAGCGCGGGGTGACGACGGAGGCGTTCTCTTCGCTGCCGCCCGGGACGGCAATGAACTGGAACACCATCGTCACCGGCTGCCACCCGAGCACGCACGGCGTGACAGCGATGTCCATGCACACGATGGGCGACCCGCTGGACGAGAAGACGAGCGGGTTCTTCTCGTACCACTGCCGCGCGCAGCGGCTCTGGGAGGCCGCCGTGCGGGCCGGGAAGACGCCGATACTGCTCAAGTACACCACCTCGTGGCCGCCCACCATCGAGGAGGGAGAGGGAGTACAGGTCGAGGGCTTCTGCGACCCGGACTGGAGCGTGCTGGCGCTCGCGCCGCGCGCCATCTTCTCCCACGAGAAGCTCCACCAGGGCACCTCCACCTGCACCTCGCCGCCGGAGAATGTGCTGGGGATGTCGCACCAGGTGACGCCGCGGCCGGCCGAGGGCTGGGCCACGCTGCCCGAGAGCAGACAGCCGCCCGTGGAGGTAAAGCTCCGGATCGTCCCGTCGAAGGCGGCGCCCGTGACGCTGCTGGGGCTCTTCATCGATTCGACCGGGGATGGCTACGATCGGCTGGCGCTGTATGCGGACAAGTCGGCCACGGAGCCCCTGGCCGAGGCGGGCGCCGGCGAATGGACGGACTGGGCGGCGCTCGACTTCGACCTGGAGGGGCGGTCGGTCACCGGGCGGGTGCGCTTCCGGCTGTTCGAGCTGTCGCCCGATGGGCGGCGCTTCCGGCTGTACCAGTCGCAGATCTTCCCCGACAGCGGCTGGACGCTGCCGGATAGCCTCGGCCCGGAGCTGGTGCAGCGCTTCGGGCCGTACCAGGAGATCGGCGGGATGTGGTGCGCGTACCTGTGGCGCTGGGTGACGCCGAAGGAGGCGGAGCAGCTCTACGGAGACGAGATGGAGTACCAGATACGGTGGCTGGGAGCGGTGGGCCGACACCTGATGGCGGAGCAGGATTGGTCCCTGCTCTGCACCCAGTTCCACGGCATCGACCACATCGCCCACATGTTCCTCTCGTGCCTCGACGCCGGCCACCGGCACCACGAGGTGGGCAGCCGCATCGTGGCGCGCGCGTACGAGCTGGCCGACGAGTACGTCGGGATGCTGCTCGAGGCGGCGGGCGAGGACACCCTCGTATGCATCACGTCGGACCACGGGCACACGGAAATCCTCGGCGACTGGCTGCCGGTCAACGATCTGCTCGAGGCGGCGGGCCTGCTGACGTACGCCGAGCCGCCGGCGCCGGAGTACCCGTGGCGCGAGCGCCCCGGCTATCCGGCCACGAACACGGAGCGCAAGATCGACTGGAGCAACACGAAGGCCGCCCTCGTGCAGGACGGATACCTGTATGTGAACCTCAAGGGCCGCGAGCCGCACGGGATCGTGGACCCGGCCGAGTACGAATCGGTGCGGGATGAAATCGTCCGGCTCCTGGAGGCGGCGGAATCACCGGATCACCCGGGCGAGCGCTTCTGTCAGATCGTGCTCAAGCGCGAGGATGCCGCGTACCTCGGCCTCTGGGGGCCGGACGTCGGGGACGTCATCTTCTTCGGCAAGACGAGCGCCGTCGGCAGCCATCACGGCAACTGGCCGGCCGGGCGAGCGCAGCACGGCGGCATCCCGGCGGTGACCATATTCGCCGGGCCGGGAGTGAAGCGCGGCGTGCGCCGTCCGCGGCCGATACACCTGATCGACGTGGCGCCGACGGTGGCCGAGCTCGCGGGCATACCACGCCTGCGCGACGCGGAGGGCCGCGTCGTGTGGGATGTACTCGAAAAGTGAGCGCCGCGTTTCCCCCGGCCGCAGCCACCGATCCCGTGGGGATAGCCGCAGACTTTTCCTCGCAGGTGTAACCCCGGTGACCGGACCGGCCACACGCATAGTGGCAGTTCGATCAAGCCATGCTCTCTTACTGGAGGTCTATCACGCCCCACACCCGTAAGAGGGCAGCAGGGCCGTCGTGGGTGGTCGGGAACAGCGCCTGCGACGGCCCTGTCGTTTTTCTTGGAGGAGAGGGCAGGGAAGGCGTGGGTACTCCGCGAAGAGAGAGAGTGCAACCCGGCGGCAGGGCACGCGCTCGGCCCCCAGTGCCGAGATTGCGTTCTGTTCCCACCTTGCCGTCGGGTTATATGTGTCTGGCCGCGCGGCTGACGTCGGCCGGACCCAGGCCATTCAGTGGCTCGGGAGGGCCACGTTGGCTCTGCCTAAGGCCACCTGGACCAGAGCGCGCTCGCACTCATTGGCGACATCCCCTCGCGCCAGTTGCTCCTGAAGCTGCGACGACAACTCGGCGATGATGGGGCCGTCGGCGGCCTCTCCATCGTCTATCATCAACAGCAGCGCCAGCGCACGCTCCGTCGTGACGCTGCGGTCTATGCATGGCTCGATGTATTGACTCATTCTGCTCATCTCTCCGCGCCGCTGTCTACTTCGCCATTCCCGACACGTTGGTGGGCCGCGCCTGCGGAACGGTTACACCGGGCCGGTCACTCACGTGGTGGGAATTGGCGCAGGGCCAGGCGTCATGCTGCAAGGCATGGTCCGGCGGAGTCCACGATCGTGTGGGGGTACCGTTGAGGACTGAGGAGGACGCGCGACGTTACGTGGAGCCCGCTCCCTGAGACTCTGCAGGCGGCTTCGGGCCGGGAGGGTGGCTGCGGCCCCGCTCGGGATCGCTACCGTCGCCCCGACGGGGTCGGTCGGGGCCATCGGATTCGTCCCGGTCCCGCTTGTGCCAGTCCCCGCGCCCGTTCCGATGCCGGCCCCCGCGGGGCGGCCCGGGGCCCCGGCGGACCCGCTGCAACCGCTCGCGCCATTCCTGCGCCTGCCTCTCGTCCAGTACCTCGGCCACTTCGTCTTTCATCAGGTCGAACTGCTCGTCAATAAGCGGACGGCGCTCTTCCATTATCTTCCGCACTTCTCCCATGCGCAGGGAGACGATGTCCTGCACCTGCTTCGCCTGCTCAGGCGAGAGATCCAACTCCCTCTGCATCCGCTTCGCCATCGACTCGTGCGCCCTGCGCGGGTTGTTCCACGAATCGAGTATGCGCTTCTTGGTGGCCTTCCGCGTGCTGATGACGCCCGCCCCGACGCCGATGGCTGTGCCGCACGCGAGGATCACTACCCCGAGCAGCACCCGCGGCCAGGGCGACCTCCGCTTCGGTGCCGGGGGCGGCCC
>JASFTE010000179.1:0-8234 GCA_050114035.1 Armatimonadota bacterium
TTTGTCACAAGTATTCTCGGGGTCGGTGGAGCGCTGTGCGGGCCGATCCAGGCCGATTGGGTGGGAGGTCCGTGCATGATTGGGGATAAGGCGGTCCGGGTCTGCGGCCGACTGACCCGCCGCGGCAGCCGCCCTTCAAGGCGGGAGGTCAAGTCATGCCTGAGGCCGAGACACAGCAGACTACGTCCGCATCTGGCTCGGACGCAGACGGCTGGGAGTCACTCCGCGGCGGCGGCGTCGTGCGGTACGGCACGGAAGGCGTGTTGGTGAGCGCGCCGCCGTACCTCTACCTGGCCCGGAGCAGCTATCTGCGCCGCTACGATCCCCGTGACGACACGTGGGAGTCCTTCGAGAGCGCCATCGGGCTCCCCGGGCACGTGGGCCCAGGCGCGAGCATGGTGCACAACGGCAGGCGCCATGTGTACCTGGCACTTGGCGATGATACACGGACCTTCTGCCGCTTCAACACCGAGGCCCGCGGCATCCGTCGGCTGGCTCGCGCACCGCGGCGGATCGGCGCGGGAGGCCGATTGGCCTATGGCGACGGCTCCGTGTACGCCCTCCGTGGCGCAGAGACGTACGACTTCTGGCGCTACGACACTGACTCGGGTACCTGGCGTAGGGGGCCACGACTGTCGGAAACGCTCGCGCCGCCTGTCGGGTACGTGTCCAGTGGTCTGGTCGTCGCCGACGGCGTGCTGTATGCATGCCCCGCGCACCGCATCGTCTGGTATAGCGGACTCGACGAGCGCTGGCATCGCTTCGCCCGTCTTGGCTTCAGGCCCTCGTGCGACGGGGGCATGCTGGCGGTGGACGAGCAGGCGAAGAGGCTCTACATCATCCAGGGAATGGGCTCGCGCACCCTTGGAGTGCTCGATCTGCGGCTCCGCCGCTTCCACCACCTGCGCCCGCGACTCCCTGACGCCGTCTCCGTTGAGGGGGAGCGCGCCGTAGTCACCGAGGTGGGGGGCGTGCGCTACCTGTACGTGTACCGCGGCCACGATACGGACGAGTTCTGGCGCATCCGCCTGGACGCGCTCACACAGGACGGACCGCCCGACTAGCCCGCCTTCGTGACTCGGGTCACCACGTCTGCGCGCGTCGGCCGGCGTCCTGCGCTTCCCTTCGCTCGCGATGAGGCCTGTGGACCGGAGCACCAGATGATACGCCGCGTGGAGATGACCCCCGAGCTGTCCCGCCTCGCGGAGCCCATCGCCGCCGTCTACAATGAGGCGTACCAGGGCACGGGCAACTACCGCCCCATCGAGGGCGACGAGCTCATCGCCAAGGCGCGGGCCGACCGGCACTTCCTCGGCCGTCTGATCCTCGTGGCCGAAGCCGACGGGGAGGTAGAGGGCTGTGTATCGGTGGAGCCCGTGTGGCAGCCGAACGTTGGGGGCGATATCTACCCGTACGCCGGCGGCGAGATCGTCTTCCAGCCAAGTCTGCTGCCGGCGCGAGGCGACAACGCCGAGGACACACGTCGCCGCCTGCTGCGGGAGGCGAAGCGCGCCCTGGGGAGCCGGGGCAAGACGAGCGTGCAGATGATCGTGCCGGAGGACGACGCTGCCGGCAGGGCGTTGCTCATGGATGAGGGCTTCGAGGAGATCGAGCGTATGGTCTCGCTGCGCGCCGAGATCGCCTCGCAGAGGGGTGAGGCGAGCCGCTGCACCGCGCGACAGATGCTCCCGCAGGACGTGGCGGCCGTCATGGATATCCACAACTCGGCCTTCGAGGACATCCGGAAGCTCCACAAATGGGAGGAGATGACCGCCGACGAGCTTGCGGTGCTCGGCAAGTCGGTCCGGGGCTACGACAAGCGCGGCATGATCGTGGCCGAGTGGCGCGGGCACGTGGTGGGATATGTCACGGCCATGATCGACCCCGTCTACAACGCGGCACATGGCACGAGGCGGGGATTCATCGGCTTCTCCCAGATGGGCCTGGCCGTGTCGCCCCGGAGCCAGGGACTCGGAGTGGGGAGGACCCTCATGTTGGCGGCCTCGGCCTCGCTGCTCGCCCGCGGATGCTGCGACGTGGAGCTCATCACGGATCGGGAAAGCGACCAGGCAATGGGGTTCTACCGCGCTCTGGGCTTCACTGAGGTGCGCCAGTGGCCGATCCTGGAAGCGCCCCTGTGACCCGTGGCCGGCGGCGTTGACTGCCCCGTAGGGCTGTGCTATCATCCCTCCTGCGTCTCGCCCGGAGATGGCGTATGTACCTAGTGGCGCTTTTCCTGGCTGTGGCTTTCGTGGCCATCGTGACGATGATGGCCGTGCAGCTCAGTTGGTGGCGGCGCGGGCACCAGGTGATAACGACGGGTCAGCTCATCACTCGCATGGTGTACGCGGGCGTCATCCTGGGTGTGCTCGTCATGATGTTCCTCGGGCGCTTCGTGCTCCCGTGGGACAGCCCCAGAGACGAGATCATCTACTGGCTCGGGATTTTGGTCATCGTCCTCCTCATTGCCGTTGTGGCCGCAGGCGATTGGCGCCGTATACTGCAGTTGCAGGAGCAGAAGCAGCTCCAGATGTACCGCGAGTTCGTGGCGACAATGCGACGCCGCGTCTTCCGCCAGAAGGAGCAGGAGCAGCCCCCCGAGGATGAGGCCGACGGCTAGGCCCAATGGCCGGGAACACAGGACCACGAGGCGGGCATAGCATGTGTCCAGGAGGCGGGGCCCCAGAGGCTGGAGACCAGGAGGCCGAGCGGTACATGGCCGAGGCGCTGCGGCTGGCAGAGAGCGGGGTCGGCGCGGTCAGTCCGAATCCGGCCGTCGGAGCAGTGATCGTGCGGGGGGACACGGTGGTCGGGCGAGGATGCTACGCGCGTTTCGGCGCCGAGCATGCGGAGGTTGTGGCGCTGCGCGAGGCCGGCGACCGAGCGGCAGGCGCCACAGTGTACGTGACGCTGGAGCCGTGCTGCCACTGGGGCAGGCGGCCGCCGTGCGTTGATGCACTGGTTGCGGCCGAAGTGGCGCGTGTGTACTGCGCCATGCGGGACCCGGACCCGGCCGTGGACGGGGGCGGCATGGCGGCGCTCCGGCAGGCGGGCATCGAGACCAGCGAGGGCGTCCTGGAAGCAGGTGCGCGTCGCCTGAATGAGGCGTACATCAGGCACCGGACAACCGGACGCCCGTTCGTTGCGCTCAAGATGGCCGTGACCGCCGACGGGAAGACGGCGACGCGCACAGGCGAGTCGCAGTGGATCACGGGGGAGGCGGCGCGCAGCCGGGTCCATGAGCTGCGACACGCCGCCGATGCGGTGCTTGTCGGGGTGGGCACCGTGCTTGCTGACGACCCCATTCTCACGTGCCGGCTGCCTGACGGAGGGATTGATTCCGTCGCCGTCGTGGCCGACTCGAAGGCGAGAACGCCCCCCACGGCACGGGTGGTGCAGCGACGCTCCCCGGCCGCGACAATCATCGCGACGACCGGGCATGCACCGGTGCAGAGACTTGACGCGCTGCGGAACGCGGGAGCGGAGCTCCTGCTGTGCGAGGACCGTGACGGGCGCGTCGAGCCGGGCGACCTGCTCGGCAAATTGGCGGCGATGGGGCGCATCAACATCGTGTGCGAGGGCGGGGCCACACTGGCGGCTGCGCTGGTCGAGGGCGGGCACGTGCAGAAGATCTACTTCTTTCTGGCGCCGAAGCTCGTTGGCGGCGTCAGCGCCCCGACGGCGCTGGGCGGCGACGGTGCTGAGCACCTGGCCCAGGGCATCCGCCTCGACCAGGTGCGCGTCGAACAGATCGGTCCTGACGTGCTGTACGAGGGGTACGTATGTTCACCGGAATAGTCGAGTGCATCGGCACGATCAGCGCGCCGGAGGGGGGGGCAGACGGTATGCTCCTCACGGTGGATGCGGGTGCACTGGTAGGGGAGATGCGGCCGGGGGACAGTGTCGCCGTGAACGGCGCGTGTCTCACCGTCGAGCGCATTGACGGCGCCAGGTTCGTGGCGAGCGTCGTGCCGGAGACGCTGGCGCGGACGACGCTGGGCCGGGTGGGGCCCGGCGATGCGGTGAACCTGGAGCGGGCCATGGGTGCCGGCGGCCGCTTCGACGGTCACTTCGTGCAGGGACATATTGACGGCGTGGAGACGATCGTGCAGCGCACGGCCGGCCGTGATGGAGTCGTTGTCGCCGTGTCGTTGAGCCCGGAGCTGGCGCCGTTCGTGGCCTCTAAGGGCTCGATAGCCGTCGATGGCGTCAGCCTGACAGTGGTGGACGTTGCCGAGGGGCGGTTCGGCTTCACGCTGGTGCCCTACACGTTGGCGAACACTACACTCGGCAACAAGGCAGTCCGGGAGCCAGTGAACATCGAGGTGGATGTGCTGGCCAAGTACGTGGCCCGTATGCTGGGGCACACGGGGTCGGAGGGGAGACGGCTCGACGAGTCGTTCCTCGCCGAGCACGGATTTGCCGGCTGATTCGAGGCGATGCGCGTATGGCCATGGTCGATGTGGCGGAGGCGCTGGCGCAGTGCGCGGCCGGGCAGTTTCTCATCATCATCGATGAGGAGAACCCGAGCAGCCAGGGGGACTTCATGGTCTCCGCCGGCGCAGTGAGCGCTGAGGCGCTCAACGTCATGCTGCGCGAGGCGCGCGGCATGATGTACGTGGCCATGGCGCCGGAGCGGCTCGAGGAGTTGGCCATACCGCTCATGGTCGGTGATGAGCCGATCGGCCCCCGAGCCGCCGCATGCGTCTCGGTGGACGCCAGGGCCTGCGCCGACACAGGAGGGTCAACGGAAGGGCGCGCCGCCACCATCCGGCTGCTGGCCGATCCTGAGGCCACGGGCGGCGACTTCGTACGGCCCGGGCACGTCTATCCTCTTCGGGCACAGCGCGGCGGCGTGCTCCGCCGGGTCGGACATACCGAGGCCGCCACGGACATCACCCGCCTCGCGGGCCTAGAGCCCGTGGCAGTGATCTGCCAGATAATGCGCGAGGACGGCACGCTGGCGCAGCTTCCGCAGTTGGAGCAGTTCGCCGATGCCCACGGTACGTGCATCGTGAGCATCAAGGCGCTGATCCAGTACCGGAGTCGCACGGAGAAGCTCATCAAGCGGGAGGAGAGCGCGTGCCTGCCAACGGCCTTCGGGGATTTCGAGGTGGTCGGGTACAGCAGCCTCGTGGACGGCACCGAGTACATCGCTCTGGTGAAGGGCGATGTAGCGGGGGCGGAGGATGTACTCGTCCGGGTGCACTCCGAGTGCCTCACGGGCGATGCGTTTCACTCCCTGCGCTGCGACTGCGGTCTACAGCTCTCGAGGGCCATGGAGATGATCGAGGAGGCCGGTCGCGGCGTCATCGTCTACATCCAGGGCCACGAGGGGCGCGGAATCGGCATCTGCAACAAGGTGAAGGCCTATCGCCTCCAGGATGAGGGACTGGACACGGTCGAGGCGAATGAGCGGCTGGGCTTCCCGGCAGACATGCGTGACTACGGCATTGGCGCGCAGGTCCTCGCCGATCTTGGTATCACCACGATGCGCATTATGACGAACAATCCGAAGAAGCTCGTTGGGCTCGAGGGATATGGGCTGCGCGTGACGGGGCGCGAGCCCATTCTGTGCAAGCCCACGCGGCACAACATCCGGTACCTGGAGGCGAAGTGCGAGAAGCTGGGGCACATGCTGGGGCTGGGAGCTTCTGCGGACAGCGAGTAGCAGCCTCAGGGACGAACCGCCGCGGCGTACCCATGAGGAGTGCATGCATAGATGGCAAACACGTACGAGGGGAATCTCATCGGCTCAGGCCTCAAGATCGGCATTGTGGTCAGTCGGTACAACGAGTTCATCACCACGAAGCTGCTGGATGGTGCACTCGACTGCCTGGCGCGGCACGATGTGGCTGATGACGACATCGACGTCGCCTGGGTGCCGGGGAGCTTCGAGGTGCCCGTGGTCGTGAAGCATATGGCGAGCTCGGGCACGTATGACGCCGTGGTGGCCCTGGGCTGCGTCCTGCGAGGGGCCTCGTCACACTTCGACTTCATCGCCGCACAGGTGAGCCGAGGCGTGGCGCAGGCGGCGCACGACACGGGCGTCCCGGCCATTCTCGGGGTGATCACGCCCGACACCATCGAGCAGGCCGTCGAACGAGCGGGCACCCGACTGGGGAACAAGGGATTCGAGGCGGCGCGCGACGCCATCGAGATGGCGAACCTGATGCGGGCCGTGTCCGGGGACGGTGACGCGGCGTGAACCCGGGCCGCGGGCCGGGCGTTGGCATCATCGTCTTCCTCTCCTGCGTGTTCGGCCTCCTGGCGGGCGTGCTTGGGGCCATGCTGTATGCGCGGTTGGGGCCCCAGCCGCGGTTCCGCAGCCCGACGGTTGTCACCACTACGAGCACCAGGGCAGCCTCTCGCCCTCCCATCAGCATCACCACCGACGAGGATGCTATCGTCAAGGCGGCAGCCGTCGCCGGCCCGGCTGCCGTCAAGATTGAGACTGTGCACCGTCGCGCGGCGTCGCCGTGGGACCTGTTCCTCGGCACGCCGGCTGAGGAACAGAGAGGCATTGGGTCCGGCTTCATCTTCCAGTTCGAGGGCAAGAAGTACGTCCTCACGAACACGCACGTGCTCAAGGGGCCGACGGGCGAGCCGGCGAAGGCGATAGACATCGCTCTTCGGGATGGCAGGACGATAGAGGGCAAGTTGGCCGGCCAGGACGCCAGCCAGGACATTGCCTGCATCGCCCTCCAGGGGGCTCCGGCCGACACGCCGACCGTGGAGTTGGGCGATTCGGATGCTCTCGAGGTGGGGGAGTGGGTGCTAGCTATCGGCAACCCGTTCAACTTCGAGCACAGCGTGACCGTCGGAGTGGTGAGCGCGCGGGGGCCGAGGCCCATTGGAGAAAGCGAGAGCCGGGACTTGATCCAGACCGACGCGTCTATCAATCGGGGCAACAGTGGCGGACCGCTGGTCAACCTGGCGGGGCAGGTCGTGGGCATAAACAACATGATTTACTCGGGGACGGGGTACTCGATCGGCATAGGATTTGCGATACCGATCAACCAGGCGAAGGAGCTGCTGCACTATCTCGTGCACCGTGGGCCTTGGGTGGGCGTGAAGATGTGGGCGAACAGCCGTGGTCAAGCCAGGTTCTACGATTTGCCGACGCACGAGGGCGTCGTAGTTCACTCGGTCGTCCGGGGAGGGCCGGCGTCTCGCGCCGGCGTGCGACCCTTCGACGTGGTCACTCACGTGGACGGGCAGGTAGTGAACGCACCGGAGGAGATGCAGCGGGCGATCCGCAAGCACGCCATCGGCGACCCGACCACCCTGAGCATCGTGCGGGACGATGGCAGGCACCAGATCTCCATCAGGACCGGTCAGCTCCCTGACGGCTACTATGGCTGATGAGCAGTCAACGAGCATCGCATGCGACACAAGATCGGAGTCATCAGTGACACGCACGGCGACCTGGCCGGATGGCGGCGGTGCATGGACACCATCTTCCGCGATGCCGAGCTCATCATCCACGCCGGCGACGTCCTGTACCACGGCCCGAAGAATCCCATCGTCCAGGGATACGGGCCGCCCGAGCTCGCCGAGGCCATCAACGCGGCGCCGGTGCCCGTTGTCGTCGCGAGGGGCAATTGCGACAGCCCGGTGGATCAGCTTGTCATCGAAACGCCCATTCAGGCGCCGTACGCCTTCGTCCAACTGGACAACGTGCGCCTCCTGGCGCACCACGGCGACGGGGTGAGCGACGAGGAGAAGGCGCGCTGGGCCGACTCGTGGCACCTCGACGTGTTCATCACCGGGCACACGCACATCCGTGAGCTGACGCGCCAGGGCGATACCGTGTTGCTCAACCCTGGAAGCCCCGCCATCCCGAAATCCGATGGCTCCTTCGATGCCATTCCGACGGCGGCGACTATCGAGGCGGACGGCGTGCGGGTCTGGGACATCGGCGCGGGCGCCGTTGTCTGTGGCCCCGAGCGGCTCGCCGACCGCTGACACGGCTGGCGCTGTCCCGATGCGGTTGCGCCTGGGTTGCTGTCGCGACTGGGGGGGGTGGGGCAGATGCTGGCGCGACCGGATGCCTCTACGGCCCGGGCTCACCCCTGCCGTTCCACAGGATGTTGTCTCGGTACAGCTCTTCCGGTTGATGCCACTTGGCGTGCCCGTCACAGAATGACACATTCGTCCCACCACGGTGGCGATCTGAGGGCACGGACCACGTGTCGCCGGCGGCGGGCCTGTTGCCGGGCCGCGGCGGCAGC